>CAVHGQ010000060.1:0-8895 GCA_963635335.1 Candidatus Melainabacteria bacterium
AACAAAGAAGCCCGCGGCTGCGGGCTTCTTGCATGCTTTGATCTGGCTGATGCTCCTAGTTGAGCTTCTTCGCGTAGTGCGAAGCGGGAACGATCTGGCTTCGTGCGTGCACGATCTCGTACGTGTCGCGCGCGATCATGTACTCCTCGTCGGTGGGAACCACGATGATGGGCACCTTCGACTTGTCGGAGGAAATGATGCGCTCGAACCCGCGCTGCTTGTTGCGCTCCGGGTCAAGGATGATGCCCAACGGCTGCCAGCCGGCGAAGATCATGCGGCGCATCTTCTCGCAGTTCTCGCCCACGCCGCCGGCGAGCACGATGGCATCGGTGCCCGACATAAGCGCCAGCGCCTGGCCGATGAACTTCTTCACGCGGGTGGAATACATCTCGTAGGCCAAGATGGCGCGCTTGTCGCCCGCATCGGAAGCCTCCCGCACGCTGCGCAGGTCGTTGCTGATGCCGGAAATGCCCAGCAGGCCCGACTTCTTGTTCATCACGTCGCTCATCTCGTCGGGGGTGAAGCCCTCGTGCTCCATGAGGAACGTGACGATTGCCGGGTCGATGGCGCCGCAGCGCGTGCCCATCATAAGGCCGTCGAGCGGGGTGAAGCCCATCGACGTGTCCACGGGAACGCCGTGGTCTACCGCGGTGATGGAGCAGCCGTTGCCCAGATGGCAGGTGATAAGGCGGATCTCGCTGAGGTCTTCCCCAAGGATGGCCGCCGCGCGCTCGCACAGGTAACGATGCGAGGTGCCATGGAAGCCGTACTTGCGGATGCCGTACTTCTCGTAGTACTCGTACGGGATGGGGTACATGTAGGAGTACTTCGGCAGCGTCTGGAAGAACGAGGTGTCGAACACCGCTACCATCGGCGTTTCCGGCATGAGCTCGCGGCAGGCGTTGATGCCCGCAAGGGCTGCCTTGTTGTGTAGCGGCGCCAGTTCCGCCAAGTCGTCGATCTTCGAGATGACGTCTTCAGTGATGAGCGCCGACCTCTTGAAGAACTCGCCGCCGTGCACGATGCGGTGGCCCACTGCCGAGATCTCGCTCATGTCCTTGATAACGGCCTTCGGACCGGTGGAAAGCACATCGAGCACCACGCGCATGGCCGCCGTGTGGTCGGGCAGCGGCAGGTTGTACACGTACTCATCGTCGTCGATGCCGTGCTTGTGGAGGGATTGCTCCGTGCCAACGCGTTCGCATAGGCCCTTTGCCAGCACTTTGTTGACGGCAATATCAACAAGCTGGTACTTCAAAGACGAAGACCCCGCGTTAACAACAAGAATGTTCAAATCTACCCCTCCTTGAACGTGTAGATGCTCTAAACATTGTACGCAAAAACGACGACCCGCACGTGCAGCGCAGGCCGTCGGAACGGTGACTGGTGAGCGGTAGCCTATGCCGCCTCAAAGGACGGCTGCAGCCGATGAACGGCATCGGCCCCTTCACGAAACGGCTACAAGACGTGCTCGCCCAGGTTCTTGCCGCCCAGCACATGGATGTGAAGGTGGAACACCGTCTGGCCGGCATCGGCGCCCGTGTTCACGATGGTGCGGTAGCCGCTCTCGGCGATTCCCTTGATCTCGGCGATCTTGGGAACGCGGGCCAGAAGCTCGCCCAGCAGCTCGGCGGGAACGTCGTCGCCAAGCGAGGCATAGTGCTTCTTGGGAACGATAAGGGTGTGCACCGGCGCCTCGGGGGCGATGTCGTCGAAGGCGTAGCATACGTCGTCTTCGTAGACCTTGGTGGAAGGGATGCTTCCCTCGATGATGTTGCAGAACAGGCAGTCGGCCATGGTTGTTCCTTTCCTTTGCAGCGCGCAGGTTCGGCGCGCTTGTTGCGTTTACAAGGGTTTAAGCCTTTTGGAGCGTGGTGTCCACCACGGCATCGTCAACGGGCGTGTCCAGCTCGCCCATGAGCACGTCGATCTTCTGCTGGGCGTTCGTCAGGCTCTGCTTCAGAAAGCGCAGAAGCGCGATGCCGCGCTCGTACTTCACCAGGCTCTCCTCCAGTTCCAGGGTGTTGCTCTCCAGCGCCTGCACGATCTGGCTCAGCTCCGTCATGGCCTGGCGAAACGTCAGGCCTTCCACCTCGGCGATCTTCGGTTCTTCACTCATTGCCATCCTCCAAAGATAGTAGTTCGGTAAGTTCGGATGCGGTTTCTTCCTCAACGCGGCAGTTCAGCGCGCCGTCTTTCAGCTGCACCTGAACCAGGTCGTTGGGGTGCACCTGCGAAACGCTCTTCAGCACGCTGCCGTCTTCGGTGCGTGCGATGGACCAGCCGCGCTCCAGCGTGCCCAAAGGCGATAGGTCGCCCAAGCGCGCCGTGGCCACGGCGGCGTCGGAGCAGTAGCGGTTCAGCAGGCCTTTGCCCACTCGCAGCAGCGACTCGTTCGCAAGCTCCACTTCATGCCGCGGGCGCGTTGCAAGCGCGGCGCCATCGCTGCGCAGCTGCGATTCCAGGCGCGATACCTCGGCCCGGGAAGCATCAACAGCACGGGGAAGCGCAGCCTGCAGGCGCTGAGCCAACGAATCCACGCCCTCGCAGTTCGCCTTCGCCAGGCCCTTGCCCACGCGGGCAAGGCGCTCGGCGCAGTTCGCAAGCTTTTCGGCACGGGCGGGTGCAAGCGACTGCGCAATGCGTTCCAAACGGCCCCGGTATTCGTCCAAGCTCTGCGCATCGGCGGCGTAGAGCGTGGCCGGGTCGCAGAACAGCGGGCGCGAGGAAACCTGATCCAGGTAGGAAACCGAGCGGTTCAGACGGTTCGTCAACGTGCGCGTCATGCGCCCGTACAGCACGTCTATCTGCTGGGCAAGCTCTTGCCTGTCGGGGCTTACGGTAAGCGCCGCATCGGTCGGAGTGGAAGCGCGATGGTCGGCCACCATATCGGCGATGGAGGTGTCGGGCTCGTGCCCGATGCCCGTTACCACCGGGACGGGACAGTTCACGATGGCGCGCGCCAGCCCTTCGTCGTTGAAGGGCATGAAGCTCTCGAACGATCCGCCGCCGCGCATCAGCAGCACCACTTCGGCGCCCGAGTTCCCCACCACTTCCAAGGCGCGAGTAAGGTCTTTTGCGGCGTTGGCGCCTTCCACCGGCACGCCCGCGAACACGATGTGCGCCAGGGGGAAGCGGCGGCGGAAGGTGCGCAGGGCATCGTGAACCACCGCGCCGCGCGGCGAGGTGATGATGCCCACCGTAAGCGGCATGGCGGGCAGCGGGCGCTTGCGCGAAGAATCCATCAGACCTTCCGCCTTGAGCTTCTGCGCCAGCATGGCAACCCTGCGGCGCAGCACGCCTTCGCCCTCCAGCGCGATGCTGGTAACGTCGAAGGTCATGCGCCCGGTGCGGCTATATATGTTGAAGCGGCCGGTGATCTGCACTTTCGCGCCGATGAACAGCTCGATGGCGCTGGCGTTGTAGCGGTTGCGCCACATCTTGCAGTCCATCACGGCGCCTTCGTCCTTCACCGTGAAGTACACCGCCTTGTAGCCGGGCTTGTTGGAAAGCTCGCTCACCTCGCCCAGCACGCAGAACGTGTGCTTGGCCAGAACGGAATTGGCGATGTTGGTTACCTCGGTAACCGTAAGAAGGTCTTGCCCGTTGGCATTCTTCGGGCGGCCCTGTGTTGGGGCGTCTACCCCGAAGGCGAACGATTCGCGATACCCCGCCGCACGCGCAGCGGCGCCTTTTGCCGCAGCCACCACGTCGCTTTGGGAAAAGCGCACCTCGGGCGGCTCAACACCGCCCATGTAAGGCGTATCGTCGCGCGCCACGGCTTATTCCTCGTGGCTGGAAAGCAAGTACAGAAGCTGAAGAACCGAGATGAGCGCGGCTGCCACATAGGTAAGGGCACAAGCGCGCAGCACGCTGCAGGCGCCCGCCTGCTCGCCGCCCGGGATGCCCGTGGTGGCCATGTAGGTCATGGCGCGATGGCTGGCGTCGAATTCCACCGGAAGGGTGACGATCTGGAACAGCACCGCAACGGCGTAGAAGATGATGGCGAGCTGCACCAGGCCGGCAAGGTTCAGGAAGATGCCGATCATCAGCAGGAAGATCCAAGCGTTGGAGACGAAGTTCACCGCCGGCACCATGGCGCCGCGGACCTTCATGGGCATGTAGCCCTGCGCGTACTGGCAGGCATGGCCAACCTCGTGGCAGGCCGTGGCCGTTGCCGTGATGGAGCTGCCGTTGAACGAGCTGGGGTCCAGCGTGATGGAGTTGCTCTTCGGGTCGAAGAAGTTCTGGTCGTGGCCGCCCATGCGCACCGGCACGTCGTAGATGCCGTAGTAGTGCAGCATGCCCTCGGCCACCTGCTGGCCGGTCATGCGGCTGGTGTTGGGAACATGCGAGTATTTCTTGATCTGGTGGTTCACGTACCATTGGGCGCCGCCGCCGATGGCCATGGTTACGACGATCAGAAGGATGTAGGTCATCATGGGTTGGGTTCTCCTAGTGGAATCGTTTTCGGTTAAGCATACAGGGCGCTAGGCTTCGTTTGGCTGGTTGCTCACGATAACCAGGTTTCCGTCATCAAGGCGTAAGGAGTAGCGGCCTTCCAGCAGCTCGGAAAGCTCCTTGCCCACCACACGGTAGCGCCAACCCTGCAGAAGCTCGCAGTCTTCCACGTGCCCGCGGGCCAGCTTCATAAGCTCGTTTTGCGGGGCCAACGTCTGGGCGGCGATGCTGTTCTCCTTCGCGCGAAGGTGCACGATGGCGTTCATCAGGTCCACCGCAACATCCACGTTCGCCTCGTTCTTCCCGTGGCCCTGCACCACCGGCAAATCTTCGGGCGCACAATCCAGGCCGCGCTTGATGCACTTCAGGGCAATGCGCGCCTCGGCCGGGCGAAGGGCTTCCCGCATGCCGCGCACCATGTACAACTCGTCGAGCGAGCGGGCCTCGCGGCGACAGGCCTCCACGATCTGCTCGTCGGAGACCACCCATTTGCGCGGGATGTTGGCATGCTGGGCACGCTCCTCGCGCCACGCGGCGAACTCGCGCGCGGCGGAAAGCTGCCGGGCGGTAAGCTGGTTCACGCGCTTGAGCTTGCGGTAGCGCGTGCGCGGATCCACCTCGTACTTCTTGGGGTTCGAGATCTCGTCGAACGCATCGTCGAGCCAGCTCAGACGGTTCTTTTCTTCCAGCATGCGCATCATGGACGAATAGATGCGCGGCAGATAGTTCACGTCGTCGGCGGCGTATTCCACCTGCGAGGGGGAAAGCGGGCGCCGGCTCCAGTCGGTGAACGAGTCCTTCTTCGGCAAGGTAACGTGGCAGAACGACTGCACCAGTGAAGCGTAGGAGGCCTGCTGGCTCTTGCCCAAGATGGCGGCCGCCACCTGCGTGTCGAACACGGGCTTGGGCACCACGCCGGTTTCGTGGTACAGGATCTCGATATCCTGCGAAGAGGCGTGGAAGATCTTCACGATGCGCTCGTCGGTGAGCACCGGGGCCATCACGGAAAGGTCGCGGATGCCGAACGGATCGATGATGGCCACCTCGCCCTCTATGGCCACCTGCACCAGGCAGAGCTTGGCGTAGTAGGTTTTCTCACGCAAGAACTCCGTGTCGATTGCCATATAAGGGCTTTCCGAGCAACGCGCCAGGAAATCCCGCAGCTTAGCGTCGGTTTCGACGAGCATGTACGATCCTTCATGTCAATTTATTGAACAGCGCCGGGAAGCGTGCGCGCAGGCAGTGGGGCGCATCGCCACGGGCGGGCATTTCATGTACCATCAACAGGGTAACAAAAGGGGTGCCGTTGAAAGTTCTCGTCATACATAATCTACGCTCCGGCCTGCGCAACGGGGCCGTCTACGACTTCGTGCGAAGCTACGCCGAGGAAGGCGATTCGGTTACCATGCGCCTTCTGGGCAGCAACACCGAGCTTTCGGGTCTGCTTGCCGATGCGGCCGACTTCGACTTCGTGGTTGCCAGCGGCGGCGACGGCACCATTGCCGGCGTTGCCTACGAGCTGCGCAACACGGGCATCCCCATCCTGCCCTTCCCCGCCGGCACCGCGAACCTCTTGGCGCTGAACCTTTTCGAGCCGAACGAGAGCCACGCCCTGTGCAAGGTGGTGGACGAGGCCATCACCCTCGACTTCGACATGGGCGAAATCGAGTCCGCCGACGGGAAGACCTTCGGCTTCACGGTTATGGCGGGGTGCGGCTACGACGAGCTGATCATGCGCAACGCTACCGGCCACAAGCACCTGCTGGGCGACATGGCCTATTTCGAGGCGGCGCTTTCCAACCCCACGCCCCAGGTTTCCGACTTCACCCTTACCATCGACGGCAAGGAAGTGCACGAGTCGGGCATCGGCGTGGTGCTGGCGAATTTCTCGAAGATGCAGTTCGACCTTATGGTGAGCGACCAGAACCTTCCGCGCGACGGCCTACTGGACATCATCATCCTGAAAACGGAAAACGCCATTCAGCTTATTCCCACCGTGCTGGCGAAAGTGTTCGACCACACCGGCGCCCTAGCGAAGAAGGTGGGCGGCCTGCAGCTGTACCGCGGCCGCGAGGTGCGCATCGACGCCGCGCCCGCCATGCAGGTGGAATACGACGGCGAGCCTTCCCAGGTGGCAACGCCCATCACCGTGCGCTGCCTTCCGAAGGCCGCGCGCTTCGTGGTGACCGACGAGTGCCGGAAGCACTTCCAGCCCGAAGGCTAGCGCCGTTCACGAATAGCCAAGGCCGGCGTCCCTCACGCAGCGGAAACACCACGCGCCCTTTCCGCACGCCCCCCTCGGATCGGCAAGACCGATGCAAGCTCGCCTTGCCGCAGATCGGTGCGGGCTATTCCTTCTTCGGCTTTTCGGTGGCTTCCTGAGCCGAGCCCTCCTTCAAGCGCTGGGCTTCCATCAGGGCGGTGGCCAGCTGCAGCGTGTCGGTGTTCTGCGGCTCGAAGCCCTTCGCGCGCATCATCTCCAGGTTCTTCTGCGCCGTCCATTCGCGGTAGTTCGTGTTGTAGCGCATCTGGATAAGCTCCAGCACCACCGCGAACACCATGGCGAAGTACACCATCAGCTTCTCGGCGTGCATGTCCATAACCTCGATGCCGGAGTTGATGCCCAGGCCATCGAGCACCAGCAGGATGCCGATGACGGCGATGAACACCAGCGCCAGGATGGTCATTTCCGTGTGCGCGTTGATGAAGTCGGAGATGGCGTCGATGAACACCATCATCAGGATGACCGCCGCGATAACCGCGATGATCATGATGATGAGGTGATTGGCCAGACCAACCGCCGTGATAACCGAGTCGATGGAGAACACCACGTCCATCACCATGATGGTGGCGATGGCGCCGCCGAAACCGATGGTCTTGCGCGGCTTGTCGGTATCGCCCTGGCTTTCCTTTTCCTCAGTAAGGTTCAGCAGGTCGCGCAGCTCGGACACGCCCTTGTAGATAAGGTACAGACCGCCCAGGAACAGGATAAGGTCGCGCACGGAAAAGCCCAGCTGCTCGCCGCCGATGAAGATGCCTGGGACGTAGAACAGCTTGTCGGTCATATGCACCAGGAACGAGGCGAAGCACAGGAAGATGCAGCGCGAGACGAGCGCGGCCAGCAGGCCCAGCTTGCGGCCCAGGTGCTGCTTTTCGGCAGGCAGCCTGTCGGTGGTAAGGATGATGAACACCAGATTGTCCACGCCAAGGACGATCTCCAAGAACATCAGGGTTACCAGGCTGATCCACGCTTCGGGCGTTGCGAAAATCGAGAGATCCATGTGCTGCTTTGCCTTTCTTCCAGTTCCCGCCCATAAAAAAGACCCACGGCGGGAGGCGGGCTTGCCTCCACACCGTGAGTCTCATCGTTTAAGACACGCCAGGCTCGTTTCAGCCAGGATTGTTGACGGGTCACGCAGCCTTCGCTGCGCCAACTACTCCCCCACAGGGTGCTGCCATGGTACCACGAACCCGGACGGGCTCTGCGTTACATTGCGCAAACAGAACAATCGGCAGGCGCGAACGGTTCAATCGGCTTAGTCGAACCAGAGCTGCGTGCCGATGTCCAACCCCCAAGCGGTTACCACGTAAGGCTGGCAGGAGCCGTCTTCCGTGTTGCCGTCGGAAAGCTGCGCCCACAGCGTGTGCGCGCCGAAGTCGTGCAGGTTGAATGTAGTGCGCTGGCCGATGGTGCAGTTGTGGGTTTCCGCAGGCTCGGGGTCATTCGAAGGGTCGTTGTCGGAAAGCAAGTCGGAAACATCGCCGTTGTAGATGGAAACGGTTACCGCGCGACCCTTCAGGTCGGGGTTGTTCGAGTTCACCGCAAGGTTCAGCGTGCCGGCAAGGGAGGCAACCAGGAAGTACCCGATGCACACCAGCACGATGAGCGAGATAACGGCCTTGAGCACGAACGACTTGAGCGACTGGCCACCCGGGATGCCGCCGGAACCCGACTTGCGCTCGGGCTTCTTCACGCCCGACTTCATCTCGGCACGGCGTTGCATCTCGGCGCGCGCCGCAGCCACACCTTCGGAAATGCTCTGGGCGGCCACCGGCTTTTCCTGCGGCTGCTCGCTGTTTTCGCTGTCCTGCGCCATGCGCAAACCCCTTCCCCTCGTTGTCTTTGCCATTGTAGCGGAAGAGCGGTGCCAGAAAGCGCGGATGGAGGAAGCCATCCCCCGACCCGTCCGCGCCGGCCGCGAACGCGCCGCGTGTCAGTAGGGACAGACCCCTTTATCACGCGACAGTGCCCGACCCGTCCGCGCCGGGCGGCGCCCACGCACCTCGGCGCCCCTTCCGCTCGTTTCGGCTTCCGAGTGCTCGCGAAGGGGCGGCGCGGAGAAACAGCTTGACGCACGGTTCGCCGCATCCCAGAATCCACGATCAAGTACCGGGGGCGCCGCCTTTGGAGGCGAGCACTCGGAAGCCGCGCTC
>CAVHGQ010000061.1:0-8693 GCA_963635335.1 Candidatus Melainabacteria bacterium
ACCTTACGCCTGCCGACATCACCGGCAAGGACGCCGAGAAGCTGCTCGAGCGCGTGGGCCTCACCGTGAACAAGAACACCATCCCCAACGAAACTCGCTCGCCCTTCGTTACCAGCGGCATCCGCGTGGGCACCGCTGCCGGCACCACCCGCGGCTTCGATGCAGATGAGTTCAAGCGCATCGGCCAGCTTATCGCAGCGGCCGTGTTCAACGCCGACAACGAAGAGCGCTTGGCCGCTATCGCCGAGGAAGTAAAGGGTCTCATCGACAAGCATCCCCTTTACCCTGAACTGTAGTTGCGATGGCCTGCTGGCCATCGCAATATCTCGTGAAACGCAATGACGCTGCGCGGGATCCTGACGGCACAGGGAAACCTCAAACGGCGAGGCATGGCGCAAAAGGCCTATGCCTCGCCGTTTTTTTGCTTCCCCTGCACTCGTCAGGATTCCGCTCGCTGTTTTACTGGCGCATGCCCCGAACCCATTAACGCCCTTACGGGCGTTTTTTGTTGGACCCATGATTCTCAAGGTGTAAGCGGCGCAGATTCCCGGCGCATGAAGCCAATCGGACTAACGTGTCGCAACCTAAACCCCCAACACGTGCCACCCGACCGCTCTTGCCTCAGCCCCTAACCCCCGCTTGCGGCCCCGGGTTGCTTTGCGCTCAGCAGGGTGGGCGGGAATGCAATACACTGTTCGGCAGCGGGCGATCTTGTTTTGCCGCCCGCAACAGGTAGGGCGCCGCGATAGCGGGCGCCCGCAGCGAAAGGAAGCAAGCGATGGCCGAATACGAGCGCCCCAGCTGGGACGAGTACTTCATGACCTTGGCCGACGAGGTTGCCACCCGCACCACGTGCCTGCGCCGCGCGGTGGGCGCCATCATCGTGAAGGAAAAGCGCATCCTGGCAACGGGCTACAACGGCGTGCCCACCGGCCTGCGTCACTGCAACGTAACCGGCTGCCTGCGCGAAAAGCTCGGCGTGCCCTCCGGTCAGCGCCACGAGATCTGCCGCGGCCTTCATGCGGAACAGAACGCCATCCTGCAAGCCGCCCGCTACGGCATCGACATCGAGGGAAGCAGCATCTACATCACCACCCAGCCCTGCGTGGTGTGCGCCAAGATGCTCATCAACGCCGGCATCAGCGAGATCATCTACCGCAACCCGTACCCCGACGAGCTGGCCATGGAGCTGCTGGAGGAGTCGGGAATCAAGATCCGTATCTTTGATGGTCAAAACACCGATAAGTGACCATCGGCTGTTCCACACGTGTGGCGTTTAAATAACCGAACGCGTTTAAGAAGTTCGAAACACTCATTTAACATAGGACAAATCATTAGGATTGACCGCATAGAACCCGAATAAAGGTTCACCCGAACGCGTTACTACGCTATTGTGTTCAACTGGGTTTGTGAGCGAATGCCACTCGCCCAATTAATATGCACGTTGTCGGAAGCTCTCTTCGCCGCCAAGGCCATGCGTATATGCTACTTGGAGTCGAAAAGGGCGAAGGCAACGCCCGCATTCGGAAGAAAGGACAAGATGCTCGTACCCGTGGCGGCAGGAATCGTGGCTGGGATCGTAGGGTTCCTCCCATTGTTCATCTCCCTGCGCCTCTCGCGGCGTTCGGCATCTCTTTCGGCAATGGGCACTGGCTTGTATGGCTTGGCGGGCACGTTCGTCTCGCTCATCATCGTGGCCGTTGCCCTTATCGTCTGCGCGGTAACCAACCGCGAAGTCGTCCTTCCCTTCGGTGTGGCTGAAATCGTGGCGCTCATCGTGTCCACGTCTGCATATGTCGTATACAAAAACGTCCTTGCTAAGCGCAAGACGAAGTAAGTATCGGAAAGGTAAGGAATCTAGATGGGTGAAGCACTTTCACAGTTCGTCGAGGAGGCGCAGCATCTCTCGTCGCAGTTCGACTCGGCAACGGTCTTTTCCATCGCGGGTTGGCACGTGTCCCAGTATGTCCTGTACATGCTCGTGGCGCTTGTCCTGGTAGCAGCACTCGTGCTCATCGCCGGCCGCAAGCTCACGCTTGTGCCGCACAGCAAGTTCCCGCACATCTTCGAGTACGGCTACAACTTCATTTCCGAAAGCGTCGGCGCTGACGTTATCGGCGAGGGCTTCAAGAAGCACGTTCCCTTCCTGGCAACGCTGTTCTTCTTCATCCTCACCGCCAACATCATCGGCCTTATCCCTGGCGCGAAGGCGGCAATGGGCACCATCTCCATCACCTGGGCGCTCGCCGTTATCTCGTTCATCTACTTCAATTTCTGGGGTTTGAAGGAGCTCGGCTTCTTCCATTACTTCAAGGCGCTGTGCCCCTCTGGCGTGCCCGGCCCTATTGCCCCGGTAATCTGGTTCCTGGAGTTCTTCTCCATGGTCATCCGCGTTCTCACGCTCGCCGTTCGACTTTACGGCAACATGCTGGCCGGCCATATGGTTCTTGCCGTGTTCTCGCTGGCAACCACCATCTTCCTGCAGACCGCCATCTTCCAGATGGACATCGTCGCAGGCCTGCCCGCCATCGCATGGTTCTTCCTGCTGTTCTTCATGTATGCGCTCGAAACGCTGGTCGCTTTCTTGCAGGCATACGTGTTCACCATTCTTTCTTCCTCTTACATCGGCATGGCCATCCATCCTCACTGATGCAAGGGTAAGAAGAAATCGGACTCGCGCTTCTTGCGCTGGCAGCCTGAAGGCCGCCGAAACACTTTGGTACTACAGCTGGTACGGAAAACTTCAGCTGAACTTAGTAACTAGGACGAGGGAAAGGCTCTTGTCCAACTAAAGGAGGTAATCGTGGAACTCACTCTCGCAATCGCTGCGTTGAAGGTCGTTGGCTATGGCCTCGCAGCAATCGGCCCTGGCATCGGTATCGGCGTTGCTACCTACGGCCTGTGCGTGTCTGCTGCTCGTCAGCCTGAGATGAAGGGTCAGCTCATGGGCTACTTCTTCATCGGCGCTGCAATGTCTGAGGCACTTGCACTGCTCGGCCTGGTTCTTTTCTTCATCGGTTAGAACTTCGCGAAGCTAAGTAACTAACGAAGAAACCGAAAGAAGAGAAGGAGGCACGCGAATTGAACGCACACGTACGTAACTGTGCAAGTGGCATGATCGCCTTTGCTGCAGCATCTGCGGCATTCCCGGTATGCGCGTTCGCTGACGAGAGCGCTGGCATCAGCGCAATTCTTCCTCAGATGGAAGAGTTCCTTCCCATGCTCGTCGCCTTCATCATCTTGTGGATCGTTCTTGCCAAGTTCGGTTGGCCCCTGTTCGAGGGCATGCTGAACAAGCGCGAGGAAACCATTAAGAACTCCCTGGAGAAGTCCGAGGAGGCACGACAGGAAAGCGAACGACTGCTGGCCGAGTACCGTGAGCAGCTTGAGGGCGCAAAGACCCAGGCTCAGCAGATCCTCAACAATGCCAAGCTTTCCGGTGACGCTCTTGAGAAGGAGATCACCGCTAAGGCTCAGGCAGAGGCGGATGCGATCATCGACAAGGCCCGCGCGGCCATCGAGCAGGAGAAGGAGAACGCCATCAAGGAGCTTCAGGCTTCCATGGCCGACACTTCTATCGCAGTTGCTTCTCGCCTGATCGGCGAGGATTTCAGCGACGACGAGCATCGTAAGCTCATCGAGCGCTACGTGAAAGAGGCAGGTAGTCTAAATGGCTAATCGTCTTGTCATCAATGAAACGATTGCAGCCTACGCCAACGCCGCCATCGATGGCGCCAATGCCACCGGCGGTCGTGACGCTGTCGTCGAGGTTCGCAACCAGATGCGCCAGATCCTCGGGTACATGGCAACCAATATCGATCTACGTCTCTCGTTGGACAACGAGGCTTACACGGCCGAACAGCGCTCCGCGCTTGCCGGCAACGTATTCGATGGCTATCACCCGGTGGTCGTTGAGCTTCTTGAGGTTATGGCTTCCCGCTGCGACGCGAACCTGTTCCGTCGCGTGGTCGCTCGCTATGAAGAGGCGATCGTGGAAAAGCTTGACTTCAACGTTGTTGATGTGACGACGGTTGTTGAACTTGATGACAACCTGCGAACTGTAATTACCGAAAAGGCCGTTTCCGACTTGGGTCGCGACTGCGTGCTCGTAGAGCACATCGACCCTGCCATCCAGGGCGGCATTATCATGAGCTGCGGCAG
Organism: Candidatus Melainabacteria bacterium; assembly: GCA_963635335.1. Lineage (GTDB taxonomy): Bacteria > Actinomycetota > Coriobacteriia > Coriobacteriales > Eggerthellaceae > Anaerotardibacter. The sequence goes on from CAVHGQ010000061.1 coordinate 4,162, forward strand.
CCGATACGTCGATGCGAGCGTTCGCTCCCAATTCGACAAGGCTCGTATCGCACTTAAGAAGAAAGATGGAGGTGAATGCTAGTGACTGAAATCACCGCACAGTCTATCGACGCGGCACTGCGCAAGCAGCTCGACGCCATCAACACGTCTGTCGAGTCTCGCGAGACCGGCACGGTAGTGCAGATCGGCGACGGTATTGCCCGTATCGACGGCCTTAAGGGTGCGATGTCTGGTGAGCTCCTTGAGTTCATCGCTTCCGACGGACGTATCGTTTCCGGTTTGGTGCAGAACCTCGAGGAAGAGGAAGTCGGCGCCGTACTCCTTGGTGACATCACTGCAATCAAGGAGAACGACCAGGTACGTACCACTGGCAAGATTCTGGAAGTACCTGTTGGCAAGGCAATGCTCGGCCGCGTTGTTAACGTGCTCGGCCAGCCCATCGACGGCAAGGGCCCCATCGAGACGGACGCGTTCCGCCCCGTTGAGTTCAAGGCACCTGGCGTTCACGAGCGTCAGCCCGTCGAAGAGCCTATGCAGACCGGTATCCTCGCAATCGACTCGATGATCCCGATCGGCCGTGGTCAGCGCGAGCTGATCATCGGCGACCGTCAGACTGGTAAGACCTCTATTGCCGTTGATGCCATCATCAACCAAAAGGGCAAGGGCATGGTCTGCGTCTACGTCGCAATCGGCCAGAAGGCATCTACCGTTTCCGGCATCGTGGAAACCCTTGAGCGTTTCGGCGCCATGGATTACACCATCGTTGTTGCCGCTACGGCATCCGACCCCGCTCCGCTGCAGTACATGGCTCCTATGGTGGGCGCTGCAATGGGCGAGTACTTCATGTTCAACGGCGAAGACGGCAAGCCTGCCAACGCCGAGAACCCCGGCGGTCACGTCCTCGCGGTATACGACGACCTGTCCAAGCAGGCTGTTGCCTACCGTCAGATGTCTCTGACCCTGCATCGTCCTCCCGGACGCGAGGCTTACCCTGGCGACATCTTCTACCTGCATTCCCGCCTGCTGGAGCGCGCATGTAAGCTCTCCGACGAGAACGGCGCAGGTTCCATGACGGCTCTGCCTATCATCGAGACCCAGGCTGGCGACGTTGGCGCGTTCATTCCGACCAACGTAATCTCCATCACCGACGGTCAGATCTACCTCACCACCGACCTCTTCTATCAGGGTCAGCGTCCTGCAGTCAACGTTGGTATCTCCGTATCCCGCGTTGGTGGCTCCGCTCAGGTGAAGTCCATGAAGTCCGTCGCAGGTACCCTTCGTCTCGACCTGGCAGCTTACCGCGAGCTCGCAGCCTTCACCCAGTTCGGTTCCGACCTGGACAAGGCAACCCAGCAGCAGCTCACCCGTGGCGCTGTCATGACCGAGATCCTGAAGCAGGGTCGTTACGCTCCTATGTCCGTCGAGGACATGGCAACCGCCATCTGGGCTGGCGCCCATGGCTTCCTGGATGATGTTCCGGCTAAGAGCGTTGTTCGCTTCCGCGGCGAGATGCTCGACTACCTGCATCACTCCGGCAACGGCGTAATGGACAAGCTCGCAGACGCAAAGAAGTTCACCGACGATGTAGAATCCGAGCTGAGCACGCTCATCGAGCAGTTCAAGCTCCAGTTCATCGCGTAAGGTAGGTAAGTATGCCGAACCTTCACGATATCGAAAGGCGAATCAAGTCCGTCGAGTCGACGAAGCAGATCACGCACACCATGCAGATGGTTGCAGCTGCCAAGATCCGACACAGCACTCAGCGTGTCGAGGCAGCTACTCCGTATGGTGAGGCTGTTAAGGAGATGCTTGCCAACATCGCGCGCATGGGTGGTACCCATGTTCCGCTGACCATGCCGCATGACGAGGTGAAGAAGGTTCTTCTCGTTGTCATCGCATCCGACCGTGGTCTTGCTGGCGGCTTCAACTCCAGCGTGCTCCGTCGTGCTGAGAAGATCATGAAGGAACGTAAGGAAAAGGGTCAGGAAGTTATCGTTGCTGCTTGCGGCAAGAAGGCTATCAGCTACTTCAAGTACCGCAAGATCGATACCGTTCTGGCTTTCCGCGACCTGTCTGCCGACCCGCGTGTTGAGGAATCCAATGCCCTGGCCGATTACTCGATCGAGCATTACCTCAACGGCGACATCGACGAGGTGGTTGTGCTCTACAACCACGCGAAGAACGCTGGTGAGCAGGTTCTGATCCAGCAGCCGCTTCTGCCTGTGAACCCCAAGGCCTTCCTTCCGAAGGGCGAGGTGTTCAACAAGGGCGGCGGTATCACTGAGGCTACACCCGATGACCTGGACATTCCCGGTGCCATCGAGTACGAGCCCGGTGAGGCCGAGGTTCTGGATCACTTTCTTCCCGAGTATGTGGCGGGCCATTACTTCTACATGCTCATCGACTCGGCAGCAGCCGAGCAGGCTGCTCGTCGCAACGCAATGAAGAACGCGACGGACAATGCCAACGACATGATTGAAACCCTCAACCGTGTCTACAACCGTGTACGTCAAGGCGCCATCACGACCGAGATCAACGAGATCGTCGGCGGCGCCGCAGCTTTGGAGGACTAAATGGCTGAAGAAACCAATAATGCTTCTGCGGCCGAGCAGGGCTCCATCGGACATATCGTCCGTGTTGTCGGCCCTGTTGTCGACGTTGAGTTCGCCCCGGATCACATGCCGGCGATCTACAACGCTCTGACCGTGAAAGCTACCACCCCCGCGGGCGATCTCGATGTCGTCCTCGAGGTTCAGATGCACCTCCCTGGTGACCTGGTTCGCTCCGTTGCCATGTCGTCTACCGACGGCCTGGTTCGCGGCCTTCCTGTCCAGGACACTGGTGCAGCCATGAAGATGCCCGTAGGTCCTGAGACCCTCGGCCGCATCTGGAACGTTATGGGCGAGCCCGTTGACGGCAAGCCCATGCCCGACATCAAGCAGTGGGCACCCATCCATCGTCCCGCTCCTGCCTACGAAGAGCTCATCAACAAGACCGAGGTCTTCGAAACCGGCATCAAGGTCATCGACCTTATCCAGCCCTTCATCAAGGGTGGTAAGACCGGCCTGTTCGGCGGCGCAGGCGTTGGCAAGACCGTTATCATCCAGGAGCTCATCAACAACCTGGCTCAGGAGCATGGCGGCACGTCCGTGTTCACCGGCGTTGGCGAGCGTACCCGTGAGGGTACCGACCTGTTCCTGGAAATGACCGACGCAGGCGTTATCAACAAGACCTGCTTGGTTTACGGTCAGATGAATGAGCCTCCGGGAGCTCGTCTTCGCGTCGGCCTGTGCGGCCTGACCGAGGCAGAGTACTTCCGTGACCAGGGTCAGGACGTTCTGCTGTTCATCGACAACATCTTCCGCTTCACCCAGGCTGGTTCCGAGGTTTCCGCACTTCTGGGCCGCATGCCTTCCGCAGTTGGTTACCAGCCCACGCTGGCAACCGAGATGGGCGACCTTCAGGAGCGCATTACCTCCACGAAGACCGGCTCCATCACCTCGGTGCAGGCTGTATACGTTCCCGCTGACGACTTGACCGACCCCGCGCCGGCCACGACGTTCACCCACCTCGACGCTAAGACGGTTCTTAACCGTTCCATCGCCGAGATGGGCATCTACCCCGCAGTTGACCCGCTGGAGTCCAGCTCCCGCGCACTCGACCCCGAGGTTGTTGGCGAGGACCACTACCGCGTTGCCGTTGGCGTTCAGGAGATCCTGCAGAACTACAAGGACCTTCAGGACATCATCGCAATTCTGGGTATGGACGAGCTTACGGAAGACCAGAAGGTCATCGTTAACCGCGCACGTAAGGTGCAGCAGTTCCTTGGCCAGAACTTCCATGTAGCCAAGCAGTTCACCGGTCTTGACGGCGTGTACGTCAAGATGGAGGACACCGTTCGCTCTTTCGACGAGATCCTCAAGGGCAACTGCGACCACATCCCCGAGGTTTGCTTCCGCTCCACCGGCTCCATCGAGGCTGTTTACGAGGCCTACGAGAAGCTTCAGGCAGAGGAGTAAGCCATGTCGGTGATCAGGTGTGACGTTGTAGCAAAGGACAAAGTTCTCTTCTCTGGCGAGCTTTATAACGTCATGGTGCCGGGCACGGAAGGCGAACTGGGCATTATGGAGAACCATGAGCCCTTCGTTTGCGCCCTTCGCGACGGCGTCATCTGGGCTCGCACCCAGCAGGAGGGTGGCGAAACGCTTTCCGCCGCCATCATGGGTGGTTATGTCCAGGTGCTGAAGGACCGCGTCATCGTAACTTGCGACAAGACGCGCCAGATCAAGCGCATCAACGTTGAAAAGCTCAACAAGGCTATCCCCGAGATCGAGGAGAAGTTGGCTAACCTTCCTGAGGAAAGCATCATCTCCCGTTCGCTTCTGACGCGTAAGCTGCGCTGGTGTAAGGTTCAGCTTGCTGCCAAGGAAAAGGAAGACCAGTACGTATAAGGATCATCCACGATTACCTTTAAGTTCTGTTTCCTGATCCGTATCAGACCCAAAGAGCCCGGCACCCGCCGGGCTCTTTTT
>CAVHGQ010000062.1:0-8303 GCA_963635335.1 Candidatus Melainabacteria bacterium
TGGAAGGAATAGGTGCGTGCGCGCTTGTCCCAGTGAGCCTGGGCATCGGGCTTGTGGCGCACCGCGTCGAGCCTGCGCCACTCTTCCGCCAAATCCAGCATAGTCCCCCTTTGAAAGCGTGGGTGCGGCAGATGCCGCGCATGAAAAAGCGGCCCCGAAAGGCCGCCTTCAAGTGTAGAGCGAACTGTTAGTCTTGCGCTTGGAACTTCGGGTCGCGCGCAATGGCATCGAGCCGGGCGGTAACCACTTCCTCTACCTCGTACGAGAAGGGGCGCAACGCGTCTTCCATGAACACGGTGCGCGTGTAGCCGCCGCACTCATCGCACTTGTAGATGCGATGTGCTTCATCGCCCTCCACGTTGAAATAGTGAAGGTGCTGGGGGTTCTGCGATCCACAGCGCGCGCAGCGGATGCGCTCGAACGCCCACTCGGTGCCGCACTGCTGGCAGTACAGGGTACGGCCGCGGCCATCGGTGGGGCTTTCGCCGCCCACCTTGGCAAGCGCCGGGGCGCTGCCGCATACCGGGCACGTAAGAGGGTTGTGGTTCATCTTGTTGATGCTGCGCTGGGCCTTCACCACTTCCCTGGCAACCAATTCCAGGTCAACGCGCAGGGCCAGCATGCCCACCAGGGCAACCATATGGGCAGCCGAGTCGGGCAGTTCCTGCTCGTAGGCGTTGGAGAGCAAACCGCCGATGAACGCCTCGGGGTCGGAAGCGGCAAGCTCCATATCGCCCTGCTCCACGATGGTGCGGAAATTCACTTCACGGAACGCTTTCGCGTCTTCCTCGGGCAAGCCGCCCTCCTCGCATACGTACTCGCGCAGGCTGTAGCAGATGGCGGCGAAACGTTCCTTGGAAAGCTTGGGCGGCGCGAACGAGAACACCGGTTTGTCGGCAATCCATGCCTCCTCCAGCTTGTCGGCGGAAGGCACGGTGTAGTGCTTTTCGGCCGTGGTGGGACCCTTCGACCAGCGATCCATGTCTTCCCAAAGGCCGTAGAAGAACTCCAGGCGCTTCTTATCGTTTTCCGAAAGCTCGTCGTTGTACGACTTGATAACGCGATCAATGAGCTTCAAGTTCATAGGTAACTGCTCCTTGCTGTGTTTTCGTTTACGTTGATTTTCGTACATTACGTGCAGTTTCCCAGCAGCGAAACCCGCCATTGGACGATTCTCCCCAGCAAAGGGAAAGCCGCCGGGCGAATAAGGCCCAACGGCTTTCCAACCACACGTTCCGGAATCGTGCCACGTGCTGAGTGGGACTACTTCTTCACAACGTTTTCGCCCTCGTCGAGCTCCTTGCGAGCCCAATGGCCCCAGTGGTACAGGCCGTCAGATTCAGAGATCATGCCGTCCTTCCACATAACCTTCCACATGCCGCGATAGGGCTGGAAGATGCCAGCGCCCAAGAAGATATGAGCGCAAGCGAAGATGGCCATGATCAGGAAGAACAGATCGTGCAGGAACAGCAGCACAACATGGGCACCGCCCAAGCTGATAACCGTTTCGCCCAGCAAAAGCAGCACGCCGGTGATAGCCATCACGAAGCCGCTGATCCACAGCATGCCGTCCGCGAAGCGCTGGCCCGACTTCTGCTCGTCCTGATCGGGCATGTGGATCTTCTTCGCCATGAACAAGTACGGCAGGAACAGCTTCATCCACAGCTTGTCGTCTTCGGTCCACGTGCACACGTTGTTATGCCAGATATGCTTCACGCCAGCAGGTGCGGCAATAGCGCTGATAAGGGGAACCAGCACGAATATCACGCCGATGACACGGTGGCTCATGCGGAAGGCGAACACCACATCCGGACCTGCCAACTGGGTCAGCGGCGGAATGAACACGAAGCAACCGGAGATCATCAGCCATATGCAGCAGATAACCGTGATGCCATGAGTCCAGCGCGCCTGCCGGGAATGGCGCTTGATGAAACGCTCGGAACCCTTTCGCTCCTTCAGGAATGCCTCGTCTTTGGCGCGCGTGGCATCGTCTACTTGGATAGGCTTACTCATGGGAAGCCTCCTCTCCCCTAACAGCCTGGGCGAAGGTACGGTCGTCCTGCGGATCGCCCTGCTTTACCACTTCGCCGGTTTCCATGGACAGCGTGTCCTTGGTCTGCTCGTTGTACACCAAGGTGTCGCGCTTGTAGCCGTGCGCCAGGCCGTACATGGCGGCAAGGCCGAGCACGGTGGCGCCCATGCCCACGCCGGCAACGGGCTTGATGATCTGGGTAAGGGCGGCAACGGGGCTGAAGGCGGGGTTTTCCACCTGGCCATGCTGCTCGATGCCGTACTTCAGCACCTGGATAACGTGAAGGCCGTCCATCTCGTCTTCGCCGTAGACCACAGCCTTTTCATAGCCATGCTCGTGCAGCCATTCCACGCGCTCGGTTGCCATCTTCAGCATCTCGTCGCGCTCACCGAACTGCAGCGCATTCGGCTGGCAGGTGGCAACGCACGCGGGCTCCATCCCGTTATGGATGCGGTCAACACATCCCGAACATTTGTTGATGGTTCCCTTATCGCCATGGTAGCGCGGCACGTCGTAGGGACATGCCGAAGAACAGCGCTGGCAGCCGACGCATTTCGACTCGTCGAACGTGGTCATGCCCGTTTCCTCGTCCTTGTACAGGGCGCCGGCAGGGCACACGGAAACGCAGGCGGCGTTGGTGCAGTGCTGGCACGCACGGCGGCCGAACGCCCACTCGATGCCCTTCTGGGAATCGGAATTGCGCTCATCGAACGTGATGATCAAGCGCGTATCGCTGTTGATGTCGGGCGGATTCTGGTACGTGCCCGTGAACGATCCAGCGCATGCATTCAGCTGCGTGGGCGAAGGCAGGTTGTTCCAACACTTGCAGGCAACCTGACAGCCCTTGCACGCAGTGCACCTGGAGGAATCGAAGAAAATTGCCATATCACTCATCGTCTACCTCCTCCTTTACGCTTTCTCGATGTTCACGAGGAACGCCTTGTACTCGGGGATGAAGCTGTTCGGGTCGCCGACGTTCGGGGTAAGGTCGTTCACCATGTTCTCATCGGTACCGAACACGCCTGCCCAGCCATAGTGGTGGGTCATGCCTACCAAATGCTTCGTCTCGCCGTTGACCTTCAAGGGCTTCACGCGCTTGGTGACCACGGCGGGGATCTTCACCGAGCCGCGGTTGTTCCAAACGTGAACCTTGTCGCCGCTCTTGATGCCCTTTTCCGAGGCAAGCTCCTCTGAGATCTCAATGAACTGCGAAGGCATGGATTCGATGAGTGCGGGGCACATACGGGTCTGGCCGCCGGTCTGCCAATGCTCGGTAACCGAATAGGTGGTTGCCACATAAGGGAACTCATGGAAATCGGCATGGGCCGTGCTCTTGTTGTTAGCGAACTTGATGCACGGGTTGCTCAAGCTACCGTTCATGATGTTCTTTTCCAACGGGCTCTCGAAGGGCTCGTAGTGCTCGGGCATCGGGGCGTCCACCATGCCGTAGCTGATCAGGCGGGCGTTCTGCTCCCACGTCATGAAGAAGGCGTTGTTGTTCGGCTCTACCGGCTTGTCGTTCTTCACCGCCACGAAGTCGGCGTTGTCGTTCAACGTCCACTTCCCGTTTTCCCACTTGCACAGGGTGCGCTTTTCGTTCCAAGGCTGGCCCTTGGTGTCGGAAGAAGCGCGGTTGTACAGGATGCGGCGGTTATTCGGCCATGCGTAGCTCCACTTCGGGTACAAGCCCAACCCGGTCGGATCGCTGCGGTCCCTGGAATAGCAGGGCTGCTTCTCGGCTTCGAGCGGAGCGTCGTTGTTGTTCCAGAAGCCGGAGTAGATCCACATGCCGCACGCGGTGCTACCGTCGGCGGCAAGCTCAGAGTATCCCTTCAGCAGGTCGGCCTTGGGTGCCGCCGTGGTGGTGTTGCAATCGGTGCCGGCAACGCGATAGCCGTTGAGCGCCCAAGCCACCGGGCGGGAATCGATCTTGCCATCCACGTAATAATCCCACTTGGTATTCAGGATCGGCGCAGGGTTGGCTCCGCCTTCCTTCTTGTACAGCTCTACGATCTTCGTCCAGATAAGGTCGCACATCTCGTAGTCGGGCTTTGCCTGATCCCACGGTTCGCAGGCCTTCTGACGATACTGGATCCAACGGCCGGAATTGAGGATCATGCCCGGCTTCTCGTAGATAAGGGCGCACGGCAGATAGTACACCGTGGTGTCGATTTCCTCGGGGTTCATATCGGGAGCCTTCCAGAAGGTCGCGCTCTCGGTGAGCACCTGGTCGGCAACAACGAGCCAATCGAGCTTGGCCATGGAACGGCGCACGAAACCAGCGTTCGGGGCGCTGTGGCAGGGGTTCATGCCCCAGTTGAAATAGCCCTTCATGATGCCCTGGTCCATGAGCTCGAACGTGTTGATATGAGTGAAGTTCGTAGCACCCTTGCCGGAGGGGACCTTAGGCCACCAGTCGAAGCCGTAGTCGTTTTCGACCGTGGCGGCGTCGCCGAACCATTCCTTCAGGGCAGAAACCATGAACTTGGGCTTGTTGGTGTAGTAGCCGGCGGAATAGGTCTGGGACTCCAGCCACTTGCGCAACGTGGAACGATCGGTGGTGTTTACCCACTTCAGGTAGCCAGGCTGCTCATCTACGAGCATAGCCATGTCGGTGGCACCCTGAACATTGGGCTCGCCGCGCAGCGCGTTCACGCCGCCGCCGGGCACGCCGATGTTGTTCAGAAGCAGCTGAAGGATGGACATGGCGCGAGTGTTCTGGCCACCGTAAGTGTGCTGGGTTTGGCCAAGTGCGTACAGGATAGTACCCGACTTGCCAGGTGCACCCGACTCGGAATAGGTTTTGTACACCAGCTCGAGGGTTTCCTTGTCCATGCCGCAGATACTGCAAACCGTATCGAGGTCGTAGCGTTCATAGTGTTTCTTGAACTGCTGGTACACGCAATTCGGGTCTTGCAGCGTTGCGTCCTTCTTGGGCTTGGTGAAGGTAGGCGGCGTGAACTCGGGTACACCTTCCTTCTTAACCCAGGCGTAGTCGCCCGTTTCGGAGGTATCCCACTGCTCCTCCGACTCGGTCTGGTAATGCCAGGAATGAACGTTGTAGGTCTTGGTTTCCTCGTCCCAACCGCTGAAGTGGCCGCTCTCGGTGTCGAAGCCGAATTCCGGATCGAGCAGATACGAAGCGTTGGTGTAGTTGATGAGGTACTCGAAGTTGTAGTTGTCGGGGTTCTTGCGCGTAGCGGTGTACTCGGCCAAGCCCGGCTCGATAAGATTCTCGATGATGTAGTGGTACATGCCGCCGTAGAACGCGATGTCCGTGCCGCTTCGGATGGGACAGTAGATGTCGGCCTGCTCGGCGGTACGCGTGTAGCGAGGGTCAACGACAATCCACTTGGCTCCCCGGTCATGCGCACGATGCAAATGCAGTGAACTGGTGGGGTGGCTCTCGCAGCTGTTGGAACCGCAATGAAGGATGTAATCGGCGTTTGCCATGTCGGACCAATGGCTGGTCATGGAGCCACGGCCGAACGTCGGCGCCAAGCCCACAACAGTGGAGCTATGGCAGACGCGTGCCTGATTGTCCACCGCCACAATGCCCAAAGAGCGCATCATCTTCAAGATGAGGTACTCTTCTTCGGAATTCTCCTGGCTGCCGCCAAGGCTTGCCATGGCGGGCGTGTAGTTGACGGTAAGGCCATCCTCGTTGGTCTCGACGAAGGTCTCGTCGCGCGTGTCCTTTACCTTGCGGGCAATCTCCGCGACTGCCTGTTCCCAGGAAATATCCTCCCAATCCTTCGCACCGGGACGACGGACAAGGGGGCGGGTAACGCGGTCGGGGTTCTTAATGATCTCGCCGGTTTCAGGGTCTACCACGTTGCGCAGCTGGAACATGGTTGCGCCCTTCGGGCACAGGCCACCTTCGTTGATTGGATGGTCGGGGTCGCCTTCCAGGTTGATAAGCTCGCCATCGCGCACCGAGCACAACGAACCGCATCCGCCTGCACAATAGCAGCAGATGTTGGTGTACTCCTCGGTGTTAACGAGCTTCCACTCGGAAGAGGCTTCGACCGCCAATGCAGGCGAAGGAGACATGAACTCAAAGGCCATGCTGGTGGCGAATGCGGCGCCAGCAGCCTTCAAGAAGCTACGTCGCGTAAGCTCCATATCTCTCACTCTCTTTCATGCTTTTGCCTTTATTCCCCATCCAAGACGGACAGGTCTCATCGCGGCAATGATAGAGAGGAGTAGAACGATATTGCTAATTGAAATAGCCCCAGTACACACAAAGGTTTCGACAAGCGGCTGAAACACCGCAATTTATTCTTCAGCAAGAATCAGCGTTCTTCTTGCTGAAGAATAAACATCATTCTGAACTGGGAATAATGGAGCCTCCGCCCAACACCGAAGAATACTGAAGGCAAATTCAGCATGAAAGAGTGATGAGATACGGGCCAGGCGGAGACATGATTTGCCTGGGTGCGGGGATATACCCCATTGAATGAATTGGTTGGAGGGGGTGGGGTTGCCCCACCGTTTGGCAGGGCAACCCCTCAAAGCCGTGGCTAGCGCCCAGCTATTTCGAAGCCTCTTCGTCGTCCTTCTTGCGAACAACGCCGTTGTCGGTCTTCAGCACCTCACGTGCCCAGTGGCCCCAGTGATACAGGGCGTCGGACTCGGAGATAAGGCCGTCTTTCCACATAACCTTCCACATGCCGCGGTACGGCTGGAAGATGCCTGCGCCCAGGAAGATGTGAGCCAGGGCGAAGATGAGCATGATGCAGAAGAACAGGTCGTGGAAGAACAGGAGCCAGGAATGCACTCCCGTGCCCATGGGCAGAACTGTGGAGTTCAGCAGCAGGAACAGGCCGGTGAAGGCCATGATGAAGCCGGAAATCCACAGGGCGCCGTCGGCCACACGCTGACCGGACTTCTGCTCGTCCTGGTCGGGCATGTGGATCCACTTGGCCATGAACAGATACGGCAGGAACAGGAGCATCCACTTCTTGTCGTCTTCCGTCCATTTGCACACGTTGTTGTGCCAGATGTGCTTCACACCTGCCGGCGCCGCGATGGCGCTGATGATGGGAACCACGATGAACAGCACGCCGATGACGCGGTGGCTCATGCGGAACGCGAACACCACATCGGGGCCAACAGCCTGGGCCAGGGGCGGCACGAACACGAACGCACCCGAGATCATCAGCCAGATACAGCAGATGACCGTGATGCCATGCGTCCAACGCGCCTGACGAGAGTGACGCTTGATGAAGCGCTCGCCACCGACGGTGCGTCCACGCAGGAACGCCTCGTTTTCAGCCTGCTCGCGCTCGGAGATATTGAACTCAGCATGATTACTCATCGCCATCACCACCCTTCTTTCCAGAGACAAGGCTGGCAGGAAGCTTGTCCTTCACCTTGTCGGGAAGGTTCTCGGTCATCGATTCGACTACCGTGCGCTCATCAGGGCCGTTGCCCTGCTTGGTAACCTGACCGGTTTCCAGGCTGATGGTGTCGCCGGTGCCGTCGTTGTACACCAGCGTATCGCGCTTGTAGCCGTGGGCAATGCCGAACATGGCAGCCAGGCCAAGAACGGTGGCGCCGGCGCCGACAGCCGTGATGGGCTTCATGATGCCCGAAAGGAAGGCGGCAGCCGGGATCTGCGGGTTCTTCACCGCGCCGTGCGCGTCCATGCCGTGCTTCAGCACCTGGATCACATGCAGGCCGTCCATCTCGTCTTCGCCGTAGACGCAGGCGTTCTGGTAGCCGTGATCCTGCAGGAAGGCCAGGCGCTCATGGGCGAGCTTGATCATCTCGTCGCGCTCGCCGAACTGCAGCGCCCCGGGCTGGCAGGTGGTAACGCACGCCGGCATCATGCCGTGCGCAACGCGGTCCACGCAGCCCGAGCACTTGTTGATGACGGTCTTGCCGCCGCGATCCTCGTAACGGGGAACGTCGAACGGGCAGGCCGCAGAGCAGTTCTGGCAGCCGATGCACTTGTCCTGGTCGTAGGTGACCATGCCCGTTTCCTCGTCCTTGTGAAGGGCGCCTGCGGGGCAGATGTTCACGCAACCGGCGTTGGTGCAGTGCTGGCATGCGCGGCGGCCGAATGCCCAGCCTACGCGCTTCTGGGAGTTCTCGTCCTCGAAATCCTTGAACGTCATGATAAGGCGCGTGCAGGAGTTCAAGTCGGAAGGATGGGTGAACTTGCCATCCCAATTCACCGAATCGTACGGATTCTCGGCCGTGGGCTCGGAGGGCAGGTCGTTCCAGCATTTGCAGGCAACCTGGCAACCCCTGCACCCAGTGCAGC
>CAVHGQ010000063.1:0-8233 GCA_963635335.1 Candidatus Melainabacteria bacterium
GAGAACAGCTATGCCCAGCTCTGCCTTGAGGGCTACGTCCACAGCGAGCCAGGACGCGGTTTCTTCGTCAACAGCATGCCCGAGGCCGACAAGGAAAACCTTGCGCACCTGTACGATGCCGAAAGCGGGGAATGCCCGTTCATCCCGCCCGAGAAAGAGGAACCGCACTACCGCATCGACTTCAAATCGAACATGTCGGCCATGTCGATGTTCCCCTTCTCGGTTTGGTCGAGGCTTATGCGCGAGGTTGTTTCCTCGCGCAACCCGGAGCTGCTGGTAACGGGGCCGTACAACGGGCTCTATTCGCTGCGGAAGGCCATTGCCGACCATCTGCATTCCTATCGCGGTATGAACGTGAATCCCGACCAGATCATCATCGGTGCGGGCACGGAATACCTGTACAGCCGCATCCTTGCCCTGTTCGGCAGCGGGAACGTCATCGCCATCGAAGACCCCGGCTACAAGAAGTTCGCCGACATCTCCGGCAGCCAGGGCTGCATCTGGGATTACATCCCCATAGACGAGCACGGCATGCGCAGCGACCTGCTGAAACGAAGCCGGGCGAACCTGGCGCATGTTTCCCCGGCAAACCACTTCCCCACCGGGTACGTTATGCCGATATCACGCCGCATGGAAATACTGGAATGGGCGCATAGCAGCGCCATCAACTACATCATCGAAGACGATTACGACTCGGAGCTGCGTTACAGCGGCAAGGCCATCCCGCCCCTTTACAAGCTAGACAAGGCCGAGCGGGTTATCTACCTCAACACCTTCTCGAAAAGCCTTGTCCCCTCGCTGCGCATCAGCTACGCGGTGCTGCCGCCGAAGCTGATACTGAGTTACCGCGAGCGGCTGAGCTTCTATTCCTGCACCGTTTCCTCGTTCGAGCAGCTTACCCTGGCCAGATTCATATCGCAGGGATATTTCGAACGGCACATCAACCGTCTGAAACAGCACTACCGCAGCAAGCGCGACCTGCTGATCTCAACCATCGCCGCATCGCCTTTGAGCGAGATGAGCCAAATACGGGAAGCGGAGGCGGGAACACATTTCCTGCTGCGCATGAACACCGCACTCGATGATGCCCAGATACACGCCGCAGCAGAGGGAAAAGGCATCAAGCTTGCGCTGCTGTCCGACTACGCCAAGGAGTTTTCCATCCGGAACTCCAGGACGCTGGTTATCAACTACGCCGGGCTTGACCCAGATCAGACGGCAGAAGCTGTTTCCATTTTGGAAGAGATATTCTGCAGCCCCAAAGTCGATAGATTCAACTGACCTTACAAAATAAAAGCGAATCGAATATTACAAAAGGGTCGGATCCCCACTAAGCTTCACGCATCTGACAAAAACCAATCGAAGGCAGCGAAAGGAGCTTAGCAAATGAGTAAGACGATGAAAGGCTTCGCCATGCTCGGCATCGGCAAGGTTGGCTGGATCGAGAAGGAGGTTCCCGAGTGCGGCCCTCTGGACGCCATCGTGCGCCCCCTTGCCATCGCCATCTGCACCTCGGACGTGCATACCGTCTACGAGGGAGCCATCGGCGACCGCCACAACATGATCCTGGGCCATGAAGGCTGCGGCGAGATCGTGGAGGTTGGCTCCGAGGTTAAGGACTTCAAGCCTGGCGACCGCGTGCTGGTTCCTGCCATCACCCCCGACTGGAACTCGCTGGAGGCGCAGGCCGGTTACGCCATGCATTCCGGCGGCATGCTGGCCGGCTGGAAGTTCTCCAACTTCAAGGACGGCGTGTTCTCCGAGTACTTCCACGTGAACGATGCCGACGGCAACCTTGCGCTGCTTCCCGAGGGCATGAGCGTCGAGGAGGCCTGCATCATGTCCGACATGGTTCCCACCGGTTTCCATGCGGTTGAGCTGGCCGACGTCCAGTTCGGCGACACCGTGCTGGTTATCGGCATCGGCGCTGTTGGCCTGATGTCCGTTGCCGGTGCTGCGCTGCGCGGCGCTTCCCGCATCATCTGCGTCGGCACCCGTCCCATCAGCATCGAGGTGGCGAAGGCGTACGGCGCAACCGACTTCGTCTCCTACAAGGAAGGCCCTATCGAGGACCAGGTTCTGGCCATGACCAACGGCAAGGGCGTTGACCGCATATGCATCGCCGGCGGCAACGTGCACACCTTCGAAGCCGCCATCAAGGCGCTGAAGCCCGGTGGTAGGATCGGCAGTGTGAACTACCTTGGCAGTGGCGATATGGTTACCATCCCCCGTGTTGAGTGGGGCTGTGGCATGGGCCATAAGCAGATCATGTCCGGCCTGATGCCCGGTGGCCGCCTGCGGATGGAAAAACTCGGATCCCTGGTGACCTCCGGAAAGCTGAACGTAAAGCTTGAATGCACGCACGTATTCCACGGTTGGGAGCACACCGCAGAGGCCCTGGAGCTCATGCGCGACAAGCCCGCCGACCTGATCAAGCCCATCGTTGTCATCGATTAAGCCTTTTACGGGAACGGCCCCCTTCCCCAAAGGAAGGGGGCCGTTCCCTCTTTTCATGAGATTCCAAGTTCCAAGGTGGAGGGTGCACGGGAAAGCCGTGCGGATGGTTCAATGAAGATATTAGTCGTGTCCGGCTTCCTGGGCGCAGGGAAGACCACGTTCATCCAAGAGATGATGAGGCACGTAAAGCGGCAGTTCGTCATCCTGGAAAACGAGTATGGCAGCACCGACGTCGACCAGCAGGTGCTGGAGCAACAGGATGACACAGAGGTATGGAACCTGACGGAAGGGTGCGTCTGCTGCACGAAAAGCGCCGATTTGAACGCATCCGTCGCAACCATCGAGAGCACCCTTTCCCCCGAGTTCCTTATCGTAGAGCCTTCCGGCGTAGGCGCGCTCAGCAATGTTCTACGCAACCTGCAGAAGATACAGTACGAGAGGATTCGGCTCCTGCGCCCGATAACCGTTTTGAATGCCGGAAGCTTCCGGCAAGACTGGGAGCAGTACGGCGAGGTATACCAGGACCAAATAAAAACGGCCGGGACGATAGTTGTCTCCCAGCCGGAGCAGGTCGATGCCGCATTGTATAGCGCGGTAGCAAGCAAGGTATCCGAGCTGAACCCGGCAGCAGAGCTCCTGCCCGTCCATTACACGAAGATGGACGATGCCTGGTGGGAGGAGTTGCTTGCCACGGATTACGAGGGAAAGAAGCTCGAAGAGGTAAACGAGTCCGCACTGGAGTTGGAAAGCTTCCCGGTCAAAGACTGCCGGGCAGAAAGCCCCGTGGCGCTGATGTGGATACTGGAAGCGGCGCTGAACGGCGTATTCGGCCAGATCGTCCGAGCAAAGGGCCTGCTGCAGGCGGGACCTGCGTGGGTGCGCTTCGACATAGCAGGGGGACGTTACTCTATCGTGGGCCTGGATGAGGCAGAGAGCCGAAGCGCCAAGCCGGAATGCGTGTTCATCGGCCACGCCATAGACATGGTGGCCCTCCGAAAAGCGATACAGCCGCTGCCCGAAGGCGCGACGCACGAAGAAGCCGCGCACGAGCACGAGTGCTGCGCCTGCCATCACCATGAGGAGCGGCACATCAAGTACGCTTGAACCCCCCGGTAAAACCATCAAAAGACCCTATTTTTGGCCAAAACAGCGAGCGCCATTCTGGCGAGTGCAGCTGGCGGGGCGAACATGCCAGTGGCATGTTTAGTTCCCAACTATGCGTTCGAGCGAACGCATCCTGCTCAGCAAAGCTGGGCAGGATTACTAGGCCTGATGCGCCATGCCTCGCCCCATACTGCAGTCCATAATTGTCCTTCAAGCCGCAGGATTGGCCAAAACAGCGAGCGAGCCCCTGACGAGTGCAGATGAGGTGAGAGCGAGCGCCAGGCGTACTCTGTACGTCCAGCTCGCTCGGAACCTCAGCTGTGCCGTCAGGGGCTCGCGCAGCGTCATCGCGTTTAATGCGTGTGTTACGTCGTTCGTAGAACGACGTAACCTTAAGACAGGGGCGGGATAACCTGCTTTTTACGCGACAGGATCCCGTCCACCCATTCCGCCTTGGTGGCATCGATGCCGAAGGCCTCGGACACGGGGGCAACGTCGCCTTCGCAGATGAACTTGGAGCCCTCGTTGAAGATGTCGGTAACCAGCAGCAGCGCGAACTTGTAGCCGTTTTCGGCAACCTTGGCCTTCAGGAACTCGCGGTACTCGGCCTCGCGCTCCATGGCAACATCGAGCGTCACGGTTTCGTGCTGGGCAACCATGTACACCTCGTCGCCCTTCTTGAACTCCTTGGAGTCGTGCGTGCACAGCTCTTCGACGGAAAGGTCGTTGTCGCCGCCGCGCATCTTAAACACCTCGAGGCCGAACTCGGTGGGCTTCTTGCCGATGATGGCGCCCAGCTTGTCGGCCTGGACCAGGTCGTAATCGGTGCAGGTGGGGCTCTTGGTGATAACCGTGTCGGTCATGATGGCGGAAAGCAGCACCGTGGCGATGGCAGGCGTAACCTCAACGTTCAGTTGCTCGAAGAGCTTGCTGACGATGGTTGCCGTGGAGCCGACGGGGATGTTCAGGTACAGGATGGGGTTGCCGGTAACCACGTCGCCGGCGATGCGGTGATGGTCCACAACCTCGACGATCTCGGCCTCGGAAATGCCGTCCACCATCTGGGTGGACTCGTTGTGGTCTACCAGGATGACCTTGTCACCCTCGCCCACCTTCTCGATGAGCTTCGGTGCGGGCAGGCCAACCTGCTCCAGAATGGTTGCGCTTTCCTGCGGCAGCGGGCCCAGGCAGCAGGCAACGTACTCTGCCTCGGGTTCGGCCTTCTTCGCCTCGAGAGCGTTCTTCAGATATGCGTAGCTGACTGCAGCAGCGATGGAGTCGTTATCGGGGTTCTTGTGACCTACGATAAACACCTGGTTAGCCATGTAGCCTCCTCAACAAGCGCGCTTCGGC
This sequence comes from Candidatus Melainabacteria bacterium, assembly GCA_963635335.1. GTDB lineage: Bacteria > Actinomycetota > Coriobacteriia > Coriobacteriales > Eggerthellaceae > Anaerotardibacter. The sequence continues at coordinate 4,915 of CAVHGQ010000063.1, forward strand.
ACGCGCGGACGTGTAGAACCTATTGATTGTACCGCGAAACGAAAGAAGGCCGCACGTCTCCGCGCAGCCTTCTTTCTCGCAGCCTTCATGAAAAGCCCTACCGACCCGTACCCAGTTCCTTCGGAGCAAAAACAAGCTCGAACAACTCGATGCATTGGACGTGACAGCGAGAAGGAGATCGGTGCCCCGAATAGACCTGAAAGAGGAGCGACGCGTACTTCGTACGCAAGCAACGATTGAAGGGCTAGGCGGGGTGCCCAGCTCCTTCGCAGCGTCAACCTATCTTCACGATGGGCGCGTAGTCCTTCAAGAGCTTCTTGGTTTGACCGGTACGCGCGAAGCGCACGTGCAGCGTGTCGCCGTCCACCTTGGTGATGGTGCCGCGGCCGAACACCTTGTGATCCACCGTATCGCCCTTGGCGAACGTCATGTTGGCTGCAGCCTTCTTGGCGGCGGCAGGGTTGCCCGTGGGGCGCTGCTGCTGGCGCGGGCGCGAACCCGAGGCACTGCTCTGACCGAACACGCGGCCGCCGCCCGCCTCTGCACCCGAGCCGGCAATGCCGCGGCGGCTTCCGCGCTTTTCCCAGCCGCTGCCGGAAAAGCCCGCAGAGCCCATGCCGATGCCGCGGCGCAGTTCCGCGGGGATCTCGCTGATGAAGCGCGACGGCGGGTTGGTGCTGGTCTGGCCGAAGATCTGGCGCGTGAACGCATTGGTAAGGTAGAGCTTCTTGCGCGCACGCGTGATGGCGACGTAGGCCAAGCGGCGCTCTTCCTCCAGGCCCTTCGCATCCTGCGAGGAATTGCCATGCGGGAACAGCGATTCTTCCATGCCAGCCACGAACACCACGTCGAACTCCAGGCCCTTGGCGGCATGGATGGTCATCATGGTGATGGCCTCGCCGTCTTCGGCCATGGTGTCCATATCGGTGCGCAGCGTTACCCACTCAACGAAGTCGGGCAGGCTGTTCGCCTGGAACACACGCACGGGCGGCTGCTCGTCGCCCTGGGCGCCTTCGGCCGTGGGCGGCTCGAACAGGGCATCGGCATCGTCGTGCGTGCTGGCGTACTCGTCCACAACGCCGAAGAGCTCTTGGATGTTCTCGATGCGGCCGGCCGCCTCGTCGCTGCCCTCGGCACGGTACTGCGCCATGATGCCCGACTTCTCCACGATGGCCTCCACCACCTTGCGAAGGTCGCCCTCGTAGGTTTGGCATTCGTGGATAAGCTGCACGAATTCCGCGATGGAACGGCGCGTGGCAGCGCGGATGCCCTCGTCGGCGATGCACAGCTCGGCGGCCTGCAGGAACGTGATGTCCGTTTCGCGCGCGATGTAGTCGATATGCTCAACCGTGGTTTTGCCGATGCCGCGCTTGGGCACGTTGATAACGCGGTGCGCCGCCACGTCGTTGGCGGGGTTCACCACCAGGTTCAGGTACGCCATAACGTCGCGGATCTCAGCGCGGTCGAAGAAGCGCGTGCCCCCGATCAGGCGATACGGCACGCCCGCGCGCATCAGCATATCTTCAAGCATGCGGCTTTGCGCGTTGGTACGGTAGAACACGGCAATCTGGTTGTACGATACGCCCTGCCCGTGCTGATGCTCGATCTCGGAAGCGATCCAGCGGCCCTCGTCGCGCTCGTCGGTGGCGCTGTAGACAGATATCTTGTCGCCCGCGGGCTGGCTGGTGAACAGCTTCTTCGGCTTGCGCGTGACGTTGTTGGCGATAACGGCGTTCGCCGCCGCCAGGATGTTGCCCAGCGAGCGGTAGTTTTCCTCCAGCTTCACCACGTGGGCGCTGGGGTAGTCCTTCTCGAAATCCAGGATGTTGCGCAAGTCGGCACCGCGCCACGAGTAAATGGACTGGTCGTCGTCGCCCACCACCATGATGTTCTGGTGCGCGGCGGCAAGCAGCTGGGTAAGCACGTACTGCGCGTGGTTGGTGTCCTGGTACTCGTCCACCATGATGTACTGGAAACGGCGTTGATAGGCCTCCAGCACGTCGGGATGGTTCTTCAGCAGCAGCCAGGTGTACAGCAGCAGGTCGTCGAAGTCGAAGGCGTTCAGCTGGCGAAGGCGCGCCTGCAAGCGCGTGTACACCCGCGAGGCAACCTTGCCCACCGGGTCGGCGGCGGTTTCGGCGAATTTTTCGGCCGTGAGCAGGTCGTTCTTCGCCTGCGAGATGCGGTTGCGCAGCGCCTGCACGGGGAAGCGCTTCTTATCGATGTTCTCCTGTTCCATGATCTGCTCCACCAGGCGTTTGGAATCGCTGTCGTCGTAGATGGTGAAGCCCTTGGCGAAGCCCACGCGGTCGCAGTCGGTGCGCAGGATGCGCACGCACATGCTGTGGAAAGTGGAAACCCACATGCCACGCGCGCCGGGGCCGATGAGCGCATCGAGGCGCTCGCGCATCTCGGCGGCAGCCTTGTTGGTGAACGTGATGGCCATGATCTTCCAGGGGGCAATGCCCTTGTCTTCCACCAGGTGGGCGATGCGGTGCGTGAGCACGCGGGTTTTGCCGCTGCCCGCGCCCGCCAGAACCAAAAGCGGGCCTTCCGTGCAAAGGACCGCTTCGCGCTGTGGGCCGTTCAGGGTATCAAGATCGATGGGCATGGAACCGTCCTAACAAAGCAAACCGCGCGGAACCGGCGCCCGCGCAGCAGAAGATGGAGTGAATCGGCTTCGTATTCTAGCGCTACCCCAGGCGCGCCATGGCGGCGGTGGCGTTCTTCGGCGCGCTATCCGCAGCATCCCTACGGTTTGTTCGATTGGAGGGGTGGCCATAGCTCGGCGGGTCACAGTTCGCTTCGTGACGCCACGCCCCTTCGATTGCACTGCAGCTCGCCCTGCCCCACCCCGCCAGCGCATCACCTTCCCCGTCGCAGCTCGCCTTGCCTCGTCTCTTCGACCACACCGCCCCACCGCCGTTCGCCACACCGCATCTCTTTGGCTTCATTGGCGCGACTTGGCGCAGCCCGCCCAATCCACGGGCGATGCATATTTGCTAGTATGAGAGAGCTATAAGCCACTACCGCCTTCGGCCTGCGCGCCCAAGGCGCCCGACCCGGGAGGAACATATGCCCACAAACTCTTCCGAACAGAAGGTCATCGTCCTCGATTTCGGCGCACAATACGGCCAGCTTATCGCCCGTCGCGTGCGTGATCTGGGCGTTTATTCGGAAATCGTTCCCTGCGATGAAGAGGCGGCCAAGATCGCCGCAATGAAGCCCAGCGCCATCATCCTTTCGGGCGGCCCGGCAAGCGTATACGCGGAGGACGCCCCCAAGATCGACCCAGAGGTGTTGAACCTGGGCCTTCCCA
>CAVHGQ010000064.1:0-3971 GCA_963635335.1 Candidatus Melainabacteria bacterium
GAAACCAAGCGCGCCGCTCGCTGGGCGAACACCAGCGATTCCAGCAACGAGTTCGAAGCCAAGCGGTTCTTCCCGTGCACCCCGTTGCAGGAGGTCTCGCCCAGGGCAAACAGGTTGGGCATGGTGGTCTGCGAATCGCTGTCCACATACACACCGCCCATGAAATAATGCTGCGCAGGCACTACCGGTATCGGCTCTTTCAGCAGGTCGAAGCCCTCTTCCAGGCAGTGCTCGTAGATGTGCGAGAAATGCCCCGTTATCTCTTCGGGTGCCATGCGCTCGAAGGAAAGCAGCACATGGTCGGTGCCGTCCTTTTCCATCTGTTGGTAAATTGCCGCGGACACCACATCGCGGGGCTGCAGCTCGTCGGTGAAGCGCTCGCCTTGCTTGTTAAGCAGGATGGCGCCTTCGCCGCGGCACGATTCCGAGATAAGGAACGCCCTGCCCGGATGTTTCACATACAAGCTGGTGGGGTGTATCTGCACGTAGTCCATGTGCTCGAGCTCGATGCCATGCTCCCGCGCGATGCGACAGGCATCTCCGGTAAGGCTGGGGAAGTTGGTGGAGCGATCATAGGTACCGCCGATGCCGCCTGTGGCTAGCATCGTGTAGGGCGCGCGGATAACCAGGCGCTCCCCTTCCGCGGTATCGCTTTCGGCGTTCCTTCTGTCGGCGCACACCACGCCCACGCAACGGGAGCCGTCGGCCGACTCGATGATGTCCACCACCTCGATGTGCTCCAAGATGCGCACGTTGGGCAGCTTGCGCACGTTGGCCAAAAGCTTCGTGGTTATCTCTTCGCCCGTGATGTCGCCGTGGAAGCAGATGCGCTGGCGCGAATGGGCGCCTTCGCGGGTATAGGCGAGTTCGCCGTTTTCCTCGCGCTCAAAATCAACACCGCGTTCTACCAGGTCGTTTATCACGGCACGGCTGGAGCGGATCATGATATCCACGCTCTCGGCGCGGTTCTCGTAATGGCCGGCCCGCATGGTGTCCTCATAGAAGGCATCGTAGTCGCCCTCGTCGTGAAGGACGCAGATGCCGCCCTGAGCCAGCATCGAGTCGCATTCCTCCACCACCGTCTTGGTAAGCATGACGATGTTCGCCGAGGAAGGAAGGTTCAGCGCCGCATACAGGCCCGACACCCCGCACCCAGCGATTACCACATCGCAGTTCATTGTCTTGGTTTCCATCTGCCGCTCCTATCGCGCCGCGTACTCGAGCATCAGCTCAAGCGTTTTCCTTGCCGGTTCCTGGTATTCCTGGGGCACCTGCACGCCAACCTGGTCGTTCTGCAGGCAATCGGCCACCTTCTGAAGCGTCACCGTGGTCATGTTCTCGCACACTGGCAAGCGCCGGGTGAAGTGGAAGCGCTTGCCGCTGCCGGCATTGCGCAGCTCCATTTCGCGCAGAACGCCCACCATGGTCACGATGATGAAATCCTGCGCATCGCTTTTCTCGGTGAACTCGATGATGCCCTTGGTGGAGCCGATGTAGTCGGCCTCGGCCAGCACTTCCTCGGTGCATTCGGGGTGCGCCAACACCAACGCATCGGGATACTCTTCCTGAAGCGCGATGATCTCTTCGGGGATGATGCGCTGATGCCGAGGGCAGAAGCCCTTGTTCAACAGCACGTGCTTTTCGGGAACCTGCTTGGCAATGAAGCGCCCCAGGTTCACATCGGGAATGAACAGGATATGGTGCTGCGGAATCTCGCGGCAGATCTTCACTGCGTTCGACGAGGTGACGCACACATCGCTCCAGGTTTTCATCTCGGCGGTGGAGTTCACGTAGCACACCACCGCCAAATCATCTCCGTACTCCGCACGGGCATCGTCGATGGTCTTCTTCGCAACCATATGCGCCATGGGGCAGTCGGCCGTGGGCTCGGGCAGCAGCACCACCTTATCGGGATTCAGCAGCTTTGCGCTTTCTCCCATGAATTCCACGCCCGCAAGCACGATGGTCTTCGCGGGAAGATCAACGGCGAGCTTGGCCAGGTAGAACGAGTCGCCGATGTAGTCGGCCACAGCCTGAACCTCGGGCTGCACGTAATAGTGGGCAAGGATCACCGCATCGCGCTCGGCCTTCAGCTGGTTGATCTGCTGCACCAGGGTCTGGTCGGGAACCTGCGCGGCAAACGAGTTCAGCGGAGCCTCGAATTCCGGGCAATCCTCGCGGCCACGAGGAACGCCGAATGCGGCAGTATCGCCTCCCCCGCACGCATGCTCGTTGCTGGAATGCGCCCTTTCGGGTGCCGATACGGTGCTCATGTGAAACGCGCCCCTCCCTGAAAAGCCGCGCACCTCTTTCCGCGCGGCGGTATGGGCGGTAGTCTAGCACCGTACTTTACAGCTGACAATGCAGCTGACAAGACAGTGAAACCAGCAGCCAAGGATGAATAGGTACGAAAGAACCCATCAGCAAAAAGCTATGAAGGGGAATCAGGCCAAAAGAAGCAGCCCGTAGCAGCCAACGCCCACGATGATGCACCACACCAGCGACTTCGTCTTCAAGGCAACCGCGATTACGGCAAGAGTGGCAACAAGCGGGATAGCCGCAGGCCACAGGCCCGCATCGAACATGCCCGGCGAAAGCAGGTCGTTGGCGATGAGCGCGGCGAACGCCGCCGGCGGGATGAAGTTGAGCGCCTGGGAAAGCCAGCCCGGCAGGTCGCGCCCGCGAAGGACGAACACCGGAACAACGCGGCAGATGAGTATGGTAACGGCGCAGGCAAAGCCGACCAAGGCGAACTCAGTCCATGACACGACGGCCTCCCTTCCGTGCAACCACCATACCGGCGGCAACGCCCGCAAGGGCGCCCACAAGGATGGCCGGCCCGCTCAGGCCCACGCACTTGCACAGGAACACGCCCAGCACCGCCACCAGTGCGGCAACCACGTTGGGAACCGTGCGCTTCTGAGAGAAGAGCAGGCACAGGAAGATGCTGGTCATGGCGAACGAGGCCAACGCCGTGGGAACGGTGAGCAAGGAGCCCAGCACCACGCCCGCCACGTTGGCCAAAGCCCAGGTGGTTTGACTGAGCAGATTCACCGCCGTGGCCTGGGACACCCGCCAATCGCCCTTGCCGAATCGGCCAAGGTTCACCGCGAACGACTCATCGGTAACGGTAGCCCCGAACAGGAATGAAAGGCGCTTGGGGGTGTTGTGGCAGAAACGGGAAAGCGAAGCGCCGTACAGCAGCTGACGGGTATTCACCAAGGTCACCGAGGCAACGATGGCCAGCATCGGGGAACCGGCAAGCCACATATTCGGGATCATGTACTGGCCCGCGCCAGAGTAGAACAACATAGAGAGCAGGAACGCCTGAAGCGCATCGAGCCCCACCTGCTGCGCCAGGATGCCGCAGGGAATGCCCAAGAACACGTAGCCCACCATCACGGGGAATGCCGCAGCAAGCGGCTCCTTCAGCCAAGCGATGCCCTTTTGTTTCGATTGTGTTTCAGTCATAGCCTATGCATCATAGCACTAGGACGGACGCGGGCAGCGGCTAGCCGGCACGGGGAGCAGGCTCGCGGGGGATCGGCACTGGATCAAGAACGCTTCCAGGAACGACCCGCGCTGAACGCTGCAGCCGACAGCCATAAGGACAACAGGGCACGCCGCGCAGAACACCGCGCACCGCAACCGCAAAAGCGCTCGCGGCAAAGCCGATGGTGCTAGATGTTCCAACTATGCGGGATGAACATGTCCTTGTAGAAGTTCTGGGCATAGCGGTCGGTCATGCCGGCCACGTAGTCGGTAACGGCGCGGAGCGGGTCGCCGCCGCTGATGTCGCGCAGTTCCTGGGGAACCTCGTCGTAGTGGCGCACGAAGTAATCGAACAGGTCTTCCACCAGGTGCTTTGCTTTACGCACCTCATGCATCACCGGCTCGGAGGTGTACACGTTGTCGAACAGGAACGAGCGAAGCTCCATCATGGCATCCCAGATGGGAGCGCTCATCTGGAT
>CAVHGQ010000064.1:4251-5802 GCA_963635335.1 Candidatus Melainabacteria bacterium
ATAACGTCCACCACGCGCAGGCTCTGCACGTTGTGGCGGTACAGGTGCTGGTTCTCGGGCAGTTCAGGATCAAGCCCTAAATGGCGCGCCAGGCTGGAGGAAAGAGCCTGCTCGCCCACATGGCCGAAGGGCGTGTGGCCCAAATCGTGGCCAAGGGCGATAGCCTCGGTAAGGTCTTCGTTCAGGCCCAGCGCGCGGGCGATGGTCCGAGCGATCTGAGCCACTTCCAGCGTATGGGTAAGGCGCGTGCGGTAATGGTCGCCCACCGGCGCCAGGAACACCTGGGTTTTATGGGAAAGGCGGCGAAACGCCTTGGTGTGCAGGATCTTGTCGCGGTCTCGCTGGTACTCGGTGCGGTACAGGTCGGTCTCGCCCGAACGGGCACGGCCTTCGGTCTCATCGGAAAACGCGGCGTCCTCGGAAAGACGCACGTGCTCCTGATCTACCTGCTCGTCCCTGGTTACCAGCTTCATGGCGACTACTCCCCTTCAACAACTAGCAGGCGTCGGCACGATGGGCATGTTGCCAACGGCGCCTGCGAGCGGATCTTGCTCAAACGGCTGGAATCGAACGTGTTGCGGCACGCGCTGCATGCCCCGTCTTTCAGCTCGGCCAGGGCAACGCCGCCGCACTGGGCGCGCGTCTTCTCGTACACGGAAAGAAGCTCGGGGGCAACCTGGGCTGCCAGGGCGGCACGGGCTTTGTCGCCCTCTTCGATGGAAGCACGAAGGGCGCCGCCGGTTTTCTGGAACGAGGAGATAAGGTCCTGCTCCTTGGCATCCAGCTCGTTCAACGCCGCCATGATCTGCTTCATAACGGGGTTGATCTTGTTCACCTCGGCCTCTACGCGCTCAAGCTCCACCGAGATCTTCTCGCGGCGCTTGCGCACGCCGTCCAAGTCGCGCGTATGGGCGGTTACCGCGCGATAGTCGCCCTGGACTTCGGAAAGGGTTTCGGTGATCTCGTCCTGCTTCAGGGAAAGCTGCTCGTCTTCCTGGACCAGGCCGGCCAAGCTGCCCTCTGCGTTGTCCAGCAGGTCTTGCACCTGAACCTTGCGCTTGAGCACCTCTTCCTTCTTCGAGCGAACTTCCAGGATGGCCTTGCGATGCGGAAGCTCCTTGAACTCCTTTTTCGCCGAGACTACTTTCCGGTCTACTTCCTGCAGCTTGCGCAGGGTGGCGATGTCGTGTTCAGATGCGTTCATGGGCGCAGGGCCTTTCTTCTTCGTTCGCTAGGATGGGATGCGTATCAGCGTCGGAGCGATTCCGGCGTGTACCAATTGTTCCCCTGGTCGATCATGGTAATGCAAGATTCGCAAACGCCCGCTTCAGCGGCGTAGTTTGCAAGCAAAGCGCACAAGGGGAACTCGGAAACGTCGTGCCCCAGCTCGATTATCGCCAAGCCCGAAAGGGCCGCATCGAGCGCATCGTGGTACTTTATCTCGCCGCACACCAGGCAATCGATGCCCTGCTCAAGGCATTCGTGCGCGAACGACCCGGCGCTGCCGCCGCTGGTTGCGATGCGCGAAAGCGAAAGGTCGGGCGATCCCCA
>CAVHGQ010000064.1:6088-8225 GCA_963635335.1 Candidatus Melainabacteria bacterium
AGGAACGACTCAGGCGCATCCAGGAACACCGGATGATGGGTAAGCAGCACGTTCGCACCGCGGCGAGCGGCCTCCTCGAGCGCAGCGATGGTGGGATCCAGCGCCACGGCAACGCCATGCACCACGTCCATCGGATTGCCGACCAGCATCCCCGTACGGTCCCACGAGCAAGCGTCTTCAGCAGGAAGTTTCTCCAGAAGGGCGCGCTCCAGCTCCCCTACCAGCACCACCTTGTCGCTCGATGCCAAATCGCCCGCATCGATCTTGGTAAGCGTTACGGTTTCTTCTTCCATGGAATCCCCCTTGGTACGCGTTCTAGCCAAGCGCGATAGCGCGCCTGTCCCCACCGGGAACAACCACGGTAAGCTCGCGGTACCCGGCCTCGTACATCAAACGATACCCCGCTTCGATGCCGCGATCCACATCCGTAACCGTATGGGCATCCGTGCCCAGCGTGCAGGGAACGCCCGCACGGCAAAACTCGCGAAGCAGATCCACATGGGGGAACATATCGCCGCAGGCATAGGTAACGCCCGAGGTGTTCACTTCCACCATGCGCCCACTCGCGGCCGCCGCTTCCGCAGCCTCGCGGTACAGGGACGCGGGGTCGAAACTGAGACGACGGTCGAACTTCTTCACCAAGTCGGGGTGGGCCATCACGTCGAAGGGCATGTAGGGCAACTTCGAGGTAACGGCCTCGCACCATACCTCAAAGTAGCGCTTCCAGATGTAGTCCGCCCCCACTTCATCCCAATGGCCGGCCTGCGCCGGGTCATCGAAAGGCCACAGGTCAACGAAATGGACCGAGCCCAAAACAATGTCGAAGCAGTCGAAAGCGTCTTCGGCGAACGTGCGGTCCTCGCCAGAGCCCAGCCAATCCAGCTCGCAGCCCACCAGTATCTCCATGTCGGGGAGAGCCTTGCGCTGCGCCAGGATGCGCCGTACGTACTCGTCCAGGCGGTCGGCGTGCATGGAAACGTAATCGCGCGGGTCCACCGCCGCGGTAAGGGGATAGTGCTCCGTCACCGCGATGTTGGTTATGCCCACCTCATGGGCATGGGCGATAAGCTCTTCCACCGGCGCATGCCCATGGTTCGTCATATCGGTATGGTTGTGCTGGGTTACCCGTTCTATCTGCACTTTCGCTCCTTAAAGGAAAAGGACGCACGTAGCGCCCTTCCTGAATTACATGCTAATTGCTGCGGCCATGCGCACACGAGCAAGCTTAGCCCACCACCTCGTCGAATGCGGCGACGAACGCCTCCACCTCTTCGCGGGTGGTGGTATTTCCCAGGGAAACGCGCATCGAGCCCAGGGCTTCGTCGCGGCCGATGCCGATGGCGCTGAGCACGTGCGAGGGATCCAACGACTGGGAAGAACAGGCCGACCCACCCGAAACGCAGAAGCCCCGGCGGTCAAGCTGCAGGATAAGCGTCTCGCTTTCAATGCCGCGCACCAGCACGTTCACGATATGGCACGAGTAACGGCTGCTCCCCTGCTCAACCGGAACAGCCGCGCGAACGTTCGGATGCTCGGTTAGGGCCTGGTACAGGTAGTCGCGCAGCTCGGTTAGGCGCTGAGCGTCTTCCTCCAAGGATCGGGTAACGTCGCGCGCCGCGGCCGCGAAGCCAACCGCGCCCATGACGTTCTGGGTGCCGCTGCGCCTGCCCGATTCCTGGCCGCCGCCCACGAGCTGCGCCGTGAAGGGCGTGCGGGCTTTCAGGTACAGCGCGCCAACGCCCTTCGGGCCGCCGATCTTGTGCGAGGAGACCGAGAGGGCATCCACGCCCCAGTCGCGGACCGAGATAGGGACTTTGCCGAACGCCTGGGTGGCATCCACGTGGAACAGGGCGCCGGCATCATGGGCGACCTTGGCAAGCGCGGGGATGTCCATCACGCTGCCGATCTCGTTGTTCACCGCCATGATGGAAACCAGCAGGGCACGGCCATTCAGCGCCTTCGCCAATGCCTCAGGCGTGATATGGCCAGATGAATCGGCAGGGACAACCGTCACTTCGGCGCCCCAATGGTTCAGGGTATCGGCGGCCTTCAGCACCGCGTCGTGCTCGATGGCGGAAACCACCACCTGCGGCACGCACTCGTGGTTGCCCTCCTGCTCGGCGCGCATCATCAGGGC
>CAVHGQ010000065.1:0-8060 GCA_963635335.1 Candidatus Melainabacteria bacterium
CTATATATAGTGGGGTAAACATTGTGGGAAGGAACGCCGGACATGGCCAGTGCGGTCACCGAGCGCTTCCTTAGCTGCACATAATAAAGCGAGGGGCGGTTCCCCACCCCTCGCACCGCACAATCAGCGCAACTGTTAACGTCTTGCAACGCCTGCCTTTGCCCCGCTCGAGCGGACGGCAGCAGGCTGGCTAGCTGGTTCGACGCCGCCCGATCGGCCGCCAGCCGGCCGGTTTGCTCGGCGCACCAACCGGCTTGCTAGTTTGCCGGATAGAAACCGCTGGGGGTTTCCGCCAGGTTGATCATGATGTTCTTCGTCTGGCTGTAGTGCTCCAGCATCTGCTTGTGGGTCTCGCGGCCGATGCCCGACTGCTTGTATCCGCCGAACGGTGCGCCGGAAGGAATCTGGTTGTAGGTGTTCACCCACATGCGTCCGGTGCGGATGCCCTGTGCAACGCGGAAGGCGCGGTTGATGTCGCGCGTCCACACGGCGCCGCCAAGGCCGTAGACGGAGTCGTTGGCCATGTCGATGACCTCCTGCTCGTCGGAGAACTTGATCACCACGGCAACCGGGCCGAAGATCTCTTCCTGGCAAACGCGGCAGGAATTGTTCGGCATGGCGATAAGGGTGGGCTTCAGGAACGCGCCGTTGGCCAGCTCGCCTTCGGTTGCGCGCTCGCCGCCGCACAGAACCGTGCCGCCTTCCTGCTTGGCCACTTCGATGTAGCCCAGGATCTTCTCGGCCTGGCGCTGGTCGATCTGGGTGCCCATCTGGGTATCCTCTTCCCAAGGCAGACCTACCTTCACGCGGTTGAAAGCCTCTACCGCTTCGGCGACGAACTCGTCGTAGATGTCCTCGTGCACGAAGATGCGGGAGCCGGCACAGCAGACCTGGCCCTGGTTGAACAGGATGCCCAGCTGGATGCCGTCGATGGCCATGTCGCGCTGTGCATCGGGGAAGATGATGTTGGCCGACTTGCCGCCCAGCTCGAGCGTTGCGGGAATAAGGCGCTCGGCAGCGGCGCGGGCAACGTTGCGGCCCACTTCGGTGGAACCGGTGAAGGCGAGCTTCGCGAATTTCGGGTTATCCAAGATGAACTGGCCGGACTTCGATCCGCGGCCGGTGATGACGTTGAACACGCCCGCCGGGATGACGTCTTGGGTAAGGCGTGCCAGCTCGAGGGCGGTAAGGGACGTGGAGGAAGAGGGCTTCAAAACCGTGCAGTCGCCGGCGGCAAGCACCGGGGCAAGCTTCCAGGCCGCCATGAGGAACGGGAAGTTCCACGGCACGATCTGACCCACGACGCCGATGGGCTCATGGAACACGAGCGACATCATGTTCTCGGCCACCATGTCGGCCTCGCCTGTTTCTGCCAGCAGGCATCCGGCGAAGTAGCGGAAATGATCTACCGAGTAGGCAACGTCGATGGCGCGGGTTTCGCGGATGGGCTTGCCGTTGTCGAGCGTTTCGAGCTGGGCCAGAAATTCGGCGTTTTCCTCGATGATGTCGGCAACTTTGTTCAGTACAGCAGCGCGCTCGGCCTTGGTGGTCTTGCCCCAGGTCTCGAAGGCGGCAAGGGCGGCATCGGCCGCGGCGTCCACATCCGCTTCGGTGGCATCGGCGATAACGGAGATCTTCTGGCCGTTTGCCGGGCAGACAACGTCGAGCGTTGCGCCGTCGGAGGCATCGACCCACTTCCCGTTGATGAATAGCTGGTAGGACTCTTGAGCGATGTTGTTCATGGCAATCATTCCTTTCGCTACGGCAGGCCCGCTGCCCGCCTATGAGTTGCTTCAGCAATGCAAAAATGCCCCGAAAGCGGTTTCCGTTCTGTGCCGCCAAAGCCGAATGGCGCCTTTCATTCCGCAAGCGGTCGTGAACGTGTAGCAGGTTTTACCGCGCTTCACCGTTTCTACACGTTTCTTCTCCTGTGCGGCTTGTTACACTGGATTATCGGCTGTTCGTTTATTCCGAATGCCGATTATCTGCAACAAAGCAACGCTTACCGTTAGGGGAACATGCCCATGATGCGGCGACCTGTATGCCGCCGCATCGTGGATAGAGCCTGGCACAGCAGATCTATCTCCTCGAAGGAGTTGTAGAAGCTCAGGCTTACGCGACAGCACGTTTCCACCCCAAGGAGCCGAAGCAGAGGCTGGGCGCAATGCGAGCCCACGCGCAGGCAGACGTTGCGCTCGTCCAGGAAGAAGGCGACGTCTTGCGGGTCCACTCCCCGCACGTTGAAGGACACGATGCCCGTGCGGTCCGCTTGGGCTGAAGGGATGCCGTACACCTCGACGCACCCCAACTCCGCCAACCCACGCAGCAGACGCTCCGTGAGCAGGCTTTCGCGCTCGGCAACCTTTTGCGCGCCGATATCCTGCAGGTACGCAACCGCGGCAGCCAGACCTACGGCCCCGCCCACGTTCTGCGTGCCCGCCTCCAGCTTGCGGATATCCTGCAGATAGTTGGACCGCTGCTGCCACACCGAGCCCACCATGCCGCCGCCCAACAAGAACGGATCCACTTCGTCGAGCCGTTCTTCACGCACGTACAGCGCACCGATGCCCTCGGGCGCGTACATCTTATGGCCGGAAAACGCCGCGAAATCCACGCCCAGCTCGTGCAGGTTGATAGGGATATGCCCTGCGCTTTGCGCGCAATCCAACACCACGGCAGCGCCGCAGGAATGGGCCAGCCCCACTGCCTTCGCAACGGGGAACACGGTGCCAAGCACATTCGACACCTGGGGCATGGCCAGGACTTTCGCCGACCGATCCAGGGCTTGGGCAAGGGCGTCCTCGTCAAGGCGGCCTTGCGCATCCAGGCCAACCACCCGAAGCACGCCGCCCGTCTGGCTGCACACCCGCTGCCAGGGAAGCAGGTTGCTATGATGCTCGGCCGCGGTAACCACCACCGCATCGCCCGGACCCACGCGCTTGGCGGCCCAAGCGGCAGCCACCAGGTTCAACGCCTCGGTGGCATTGCGCGTGAAGGCGATTTCATCGGCTTGGGCACCAACGAAGCCGGCGAACTCGGCACGTGCCCGCTCGAATGCATCCGTTGCGGCGGCCGACAGGCGGTACAGCCCCCGCGCGGGATTGGCCGAGCCGGCACGGTAATAGCCGCACACGGCATCGAGCACGCGTTCCGGGACCTGGGTGGTTGCCGCATTGTCCAAATACGCGAGTTCCCCGCCTCGCAAGGCAGGGAACTCGTCTCGGCGCTGTTGCCAATAACCATCCATGGCGGCTACGCCCCTTCGGCAAGGAGGGAAAGCTGGGTGTAGCGCAGGTCTATCAAGCGCGAGGCCGATTTCACCACCCCGTGGTACGAATCCTGGTTGCCGAACCGCTCGCGCAGCACCGCCGCCAAGGTCGTGTCGCCGATAATGCGCTCTATCCAGTCCAGCAGCTGGTCGGCTTCCGCCCAGCTTACCGACCCGCTTCCGCCGGTGGTGAAGCCAAGGCCCGCCGTTCCGAAGCGGAAGAACTTGGCCGCCTCCTTCAGGCTGTACAGGTGCAGGGGGCTTTCCCCGGCAGCAGCGTTGACGTCCAACACCTCGAGTTGCTCGCCCCAGCCCACTTCGCGGAGCAGGTGCTTGGCCTCGGGGACGCTGGGCGTGTCGAAGCCGCCGAGGTTCGCCAGCTCTTCGGGCGTGGCCAGGCCGTACGAGTTCTCTATCGAATCCATAGCACTACCCCACTTCCACCCCGTTGGCCGCAAGCTCGTCGGCGACGTAGCCCAAGTCGAACGCCTCGAGGGAAGCGCGTGTGGGCCAGCCGCCCTGGGAATCCCAGCCTTCCAGCGTGTAGAAACGGGTCTTCACATCCTCGAACTTCTCGCGGTCCAGCGTGCGGCCGATGCAGCCGTCGAACTTCCATTCGCCGTTCTCGTACACCGTAAGCGGATAGGAAGACTTCGTGGGAACCTCGTAGACGTAATCGGCGAACTGCTCCATCTCGCGCGTGCGGCCCTGCAGGTACCACACCGCGCGGTCCATCATCAAGATCTTGCGGCCCATTTCCAGGCTCTCCTCGAACGTGATGTCCAGGCCGGTAACCGCCTTGTACATGCGCGGCTCGAAGTCGGGCGTGGCACCGGTGGTGTCCCAGTTCGGGTCGTTGTAGTTCACCAGCGTCGGCCACACCGAGTCGCACAGGCCCATGGAGGAAAGCCAGAAGCGCCCGTAGTGGCGCAGCCACGAAACGGTCTTCAGCTTCTCGTCGGAGTAGATTCCCTCGGCGCTGTAGTTGAAGCCCATCGGGTCCAGGCCGGTAGAAGCTGCCAGGCGTTTCACCAGCTCATCGGCCGGGATAAGGTAGTCGATCTTGGAAAGGTTGCAGATATAGGGCATCCAGTGCACATGGGCGTTGATGCCGTGTTCGTTGATGTCGCGGTCGGTGAAGATGGAACCGTAGCTCCACTCCACTTCCAGGCGCGGGTCGTAGTGCTGGTAGTAGTTCCACTGCGGGTAGGGGAACAGGCCCGACTTCGTGTCCTCGTCCCAGCGGCCCCATGCCTTCACGGCGCGCGCCGGGCCTTCCGCCATCACATCGCCCAAGCCCTTGCGGTAGGCGATGGAGAACAGGAACTCCTCGATGAACTCGCGCGATCCGTACTTGTCGAAGGGGATGTCGGTGTCTATCTGCTTGCCGGGGCCCAGGATGCCCATCTTGTACAGGCTGCGCAGGTAGTCCAGGAAGCCACGGTCGAAGCCGTTGATGCCCAGCTTGTTCAGCAGACCGGCGGCATAGATCATGTCCTCCTTCTTGTCGGCCGTAAGGTAGTACATGGAAGCCGCGCACATGGTGCCGTTGGCGAAACCGTCGTCGAAGTTGTGGCGGCAGTTGCGGGTGCAGCCGGGGCAGCCGTAGGGACGGGCCAGCATATCGCGCGAGGTCCAATGCGCGCCGCCCGAGCCGGGCTGACGCGTTATCGTGCCGAAGATGCGGGCATCGTAGGTGGTGCCGGCCGGGTCGGGCTGCTCGTAGGAGGGGTTGTCCACCTTGTACACGAAGCGGCGCTGGTACTCCATGCGCAGGTCCAGCAAGGCCGCCGGGTCGGCGACGGGGATGCTCTTCGTGCCGAAGAAGCTGATGGCCTTCAGCTTCTTGGAGCCCCATACCGCGCCCAGGCCGCTTTGCCCCGCCTGATGAGCGCCGTCGGTGGTGATGGTGCCGCTGCGGGCAAGGTTCTCGGACGCGGGGCCGATGCAGATAACGGCAGGCTTCTGCGTGCTGCGGCCGGCATCGCGCGTGCCCTCCAGCTCGAACCATTCGCCATCGGGCGTGCCGTCCAGCACCTTGTCCCAAATGGCTTCCTGGGTTTCATCGGTCCACATGCCCCACAAATCGTCGGCGTCGTGGAAGGTTACCTTCTCGTTCTGAACCTCTACCCACACCGGGCCATCGGCAGCGCCCGTGATGACCGTGGCATCGAAGCCCGCCGTCTTCATGGACTCGGCGATACGGCCGCCCATGTTGGAACGGGTGAACCACTCGGGGTCGGCGAACGAGCCGATTCCCTGGATCTCCACGCGTGCCGCGCCGGCCGGCACCGGCGTGCCGGAAAGCGGGCTGGAGCAGATGGTTACCACATTGCCCGGATCGAAGGGGCTGATGGTCTTGTCCTTGCAGTAATCCCAGAACAGGGCCGTTCCCATTCCGTGGCCACCGCCCCACTTCTGATACGGCTCGGAGTCGATGACGTCGTAACTTCTCTTCGTAAGATCCAGCACAAGGATCTTACCCATGTATCCTCCAATGGCCTTAGCCATGGTGCACCTCTTTCTGTTTCGCCTTGCGTGCCGGCGCGATAGCTGGCCGGCAACACGCCAAAGCTGCCGCTATTTCCACACCGCTTCGCCTTCGGGGGCGATGATCGAAGGATCGGGCGGCACCGATTCGACGGGCAGGACCTTGCCCTCGTCGTCGATGGGGAAGCCGAGGATCGCCCAGTGCTCGTTGCGCAGGTTCACCAGATAGCCGGAATCGTCCTGCTGCGGCAGTTCCGTGGTGAACTTGATGGCGCTTACCGGACACACCTTCACGCAGGCCTGGCAGCCGCCCGGGCCGCCGTCTTCCTCCATGTACGGGGTGTTCAGGCACAGGTCGCATTTCTGCGCATGCTTTTCCTCGAAGTTCCACTCCACGCGCGAGGGGGTGAACAGACAGCCCTCGACGCAGCTTTCGCAGCCGATGCACAGGCGCTCATCCACCATGCGAACGCCGGTTTCGGCATCCACGTGCATGGCGCCGGTGGGGCACGCCTTCACGCATCCCGGGTTAGCGCACTGGCGGCACTGGTTCTGACCGATCTCGTTGGGGAAGCACCCCAGGGGGTTCTTCTTTATCTGCATGCGCGAAAGGCTGCGGTTAACATGCCCATGATGGGCCAGGGAGCATGCCATCATGCAGGTTTCGCATCCCGCGCATTTCTTGGTGTCTACCAGCAGGTACCCGCCAGAGGCCTCCACCGCGAACACGCCATCGCCCAAGAAGTGGGCCACGCCGGTTCCGGCAAGAAGGGCGCCCACGCCCACGCCGCCCAGGGCGGCCAGGAAATGACGGCGGCTGATGGCCGAGGTCTTGGCGTTCACCTCTGCGGTCTGCGTTGCGGCGTTCTGGCCCGCACCGGAGTCTTGGGCAGGGCTTTCTGCCTGCTGATGCTTCACTTCGTTTGCCATGGCGCCTACCTCGCTTTCCCGTTGTTCGCCGCATCGGCTTTCGCTGCGGCCTTCTTCTCAAGCTCGTCTACCCAAGCGGCATGCTCTTTGCGGGCATGCTCCAGGGAAACGGTTCCGTGCAGCATGCTGGGGAACGTCGGCCAAGAGGAGGGGATCACCACCGCGAAGAACACGTGGGCCAGAAGGAACAGCAGCATCAGCACGGCGGCGATGTCGTGCGCCCAGTTGGCCACAAGCATCACCTGGCCGGGAATGTCGACGTGGCGGGTGAGCACCTTCAGCAAGCCCGTCACGGCCATGACCAGGGCGATGCCTACCGCGCCGACGAACGCCATGCGCTCCGACTCGAAGTACTTCTCTTCACGCGGGTAGGTGAAACGCTTGAAGCCCATGAGCGAGCCGTAGTGGTTGATGGTGTACACGAATGCGCGGCGGGTGGGCAGATGCTCGCGCAGGCGATGGGTGGAAACGATGGTGTTGCCCACCCAGTAGAACGTCCCGAACAGGAACAGGCACGCAAAAACGAAATGGACGTTGAACCACGGAACGGATCCGGACCCGCCGCCCACCAGGGCGGGCGTAAGGCGCGAGCCCAGCACAATGCCGGAAACAAGGAGCAGCACCGTGCCGATGGCATGGCTCCAATGGGCAACGCGCGCGGGAACATCGTGGCGAAGGATCTTGTCGCCGCGTATCTCGGGGTCTTGCCGATGGGTGAGCCCCGCCACCAGCAAGCCGATGAAGGGCATAAGGAATATGACCCACGCGCCTTCATTGAACAGAATGGTATTGAACATAGAGCGCCTCCTCTTCATTTGGGCGCTTCGAAGGTACCGCGCGTGAGTGGCCGCCGTTAACCTGTTAACGATGAAGAGGGGCGCGGGCTTCGGAAGGCCCGCATAAGCGCTTTGCTGTTCAAAATGAACAGCAAGCAGCATTGCCAAACGCGCACCGGGGCAATCCAGCCGATAAACGGATTCCAATGATCAGCAGAACGGCGACAATGAAAACAAGCGAAGGGACATGGACGCGTTCATTCGCCCGGTCTTTGTGAAATCGGTAGCTTATTTCAATGGATAATGGTTGTTTTCGCAGGTAGTGAACCCGTTCAGGAAGGCAAGGCGCCCCTTCGCCCAGGCAGCGTTCACCCCAGGTAGCGCTCCCGAAGGCCGGCGATCCCAACAGCGGGAACGAAAACGCTCGCCTTCCCCTGCTGCTCGCAGGAAAGGTAGCCCGCTTCGCACAGGGCAACCAAGTCCCTTCTAGCCGTTGCATAGGAAACCCGATGCACCTGGCTGTGCGCAGCGATGGAGCATTCGTAGCCCGGCTCTTGCATGGCGCGGGCAAGCACTTTGCGCTGACGCCAGTTGAA
>CAVHGQ010000066.1:0-7968 GCA_963635335.1 Candidatus Melainabacteria bacterium
GCTTTGAGCTTGCGGCAGGTTTCGGCCATTTCGTCTACCAGCTGGCCGAACTGCGCCAGGGCGTCTTCGACGGGCTTGGGGCTGAGCATGTCCACTCCGGCGCCGCGCAGAAGCTCGATGGGGGGCTTGCTGCTGCCGCCCTTCAAGAAACCCAGGTAGTCTTCGCGGCCCTGTTCGCCCAGTTCGACGATGCGCTGTGAAAGCGCGATGGCGGCGGCGAAGCCGGTGGCGTACTGGTACACGTAGAAGCGGTAGTAGAAGTGCGGGATGCGCGCCCATTCCAGGGCGATGCGGTCGTCAAGCTCGATCTCGTCGCCGAAGTACCGGTGGTTCAGCTCCTTGTACATGCTGCACAGCGCATCGGCGGTAACGCCGGCGCCCGTGGCCACCAGCTGGCTTACCTTCAGCTCGAACTCGGCGAACATGGTTTGGCGGTACAGCGTGGCGCGGAACTGCTCCAGGAAGTGGTTCAGGAAGTAGGCGCGCTCGCGCTCGTTCTTCGCGTGCTCCAGGAAGTAGCGGGTAAGCAGCGCCTCGTTGCAGGTGGAGGCCACCTCGGCCACGAAGATGACGTAATCGGAGTAGCAAACGGGCTGGTTGGCGCACGAAAGGTACGTGTGGATGGAATGCCCCATCTCGTGGATAAGGGTGAAGACGTCGTCGAGCTTGCCCTGGAAGTTCATCAGGATCACGGGATGCATGCCGTACCCGCCGGCGGAGTACGCGCCGCTGCGCTTGCCGGGGGTCTCGTACACGTCTACCCAGCGCTCGGAAAGGCCCTTTCGCACCAGGGCCAGGTAGTCTTCGCCCATGGGCTCGAGCGCCTTCAGTATGATGTCGCAGGCTTCCTCGTAGGTGAACGTGAGGTCGCACTCGTCCACGATGGGCACGTACAAGTCCGAGAATTTCAGCTGGTCAACGCCGAGTATTTCCTTGCGAAGCGCAACGTAGCGGTACATGGCGGGCATGTTGTTGTGCACGGTTTCGATGAGGTTGGTGTATACCTCGGTGGGCACCTCGTTGCCTGAAAGCGCTGCCTCCAGGGCGGAATCGTAGCGGCGCGCATCGGCGAAGAACTTCAGCTGCTTGTTCTGCGCGCCCAGCGTTGCGGCGAAGGTGTTGCGGAACTGGTGGTAGGTGGAATACAGGCTTTCGTAGGCCGATTCGCGCAGCGTGCGGTCGGTGGACATCATCAGCGGGACGTAGCTGCCGTGCGTTACCGGGTGCTTTTCGCCCTGCGAGTCGACCGCATCGGGGAACGTGAGGTCGGCATCGTTCAGCAGGCTGAAGATGTTGTCAGGCTGGTTGGCCATGTCGCCGGCTGCGGCCAGCAGCTTCTCTTCGGCGGGGGAAAGCACGTGCGCGCGGCGCTGGAAGATGACGTCCAGGCAGCGGCGGTACACCTCAAGGCCGGGCTCGGCGGCATAGAAGGCTTCCATCTGCTCTTCGGAAAGCGAGAGCAGCTCGGACGTGAACCAGGCGCAGGCGCTTGAAAGGGAAACCCACAGCGTCATAACTTGGCTGGAATAGTCCTGGTAGCGCGACTGGCGAGTGTCCTCGTCGCTTTTGCGCTCGGCGTAGTTCACCAGCTTGGTAAGGGCCAAATCTGCTTGGTCGTCCAGCTTCAGATAGGCCAACAGGCTGGCGGCCGACTGGCTTATCTTTCCCTGGTAGGCGGCGAACTGCGCGGGAAGCTCCTTCGCTTGTTCAAGCGCGGCCTCGAACGCTGCATCGTCGGCGAAGATGCTGGAAAGGTCCCAGCGGTACTTTTCGTCTATCTGGTCGCGGGATTCGTAGGTGGTTGCCATGTGCGTGCTCCTTGGGTGCATGGGCGAGCCTTGCCTGCGCCGGGCGTTGGCTGGATGGCCGAGCGGGTTCTGTCGCCGGGGCCGTTCGCGCTGCCATCGCCTGGGTGCCTAACCGATGGGGCTGGCTGGAGAACAAGTTCGCCGTAGGTGTCTTTCGCAAGCAATGGTACGGCAACTAGCCTAGGTTGCGCTGCTGATACAGCCCATTGTCATAGAAACCGAGTTTTCGGTAGTAGCCGCGGGTGCCCACGGCGCTGATGACGTTGATGCGCTTAAAGCCCGCCTCCGCGGCCAGCTCGCAGGCGCGGCTCACCAGCTGCGTCCCCAACCCGCGATGCTGGGCGTTGCTTTTGCCTTCGTGCGAAAGGCGCTCCACCCGGCCGTACACGTGCACCTCGCGGATCATCGCCTCGCCTAAGTCGAAGGGCGTGGCGGGGTCTTCGCCGGTTGCGGCATCGCCGTTGACCGGGGTGCCCGCTGCGGCGCTCTGCTGGGTTTTCCGTGCAATGGCCTCAGCGCCAAGCTCGTTCAGCAGTTCGGCCATGGAATCTTGCTTCGGAAGCGAAAGGCGCAGGAACCCGGCGATCTTGCCTTCGGGGGTAACCCATTCCAGGAAGCGCTCGCTGGTTGCCGTGGTTTCGTATGGGGTGATGCGCAGCTCAAGCTTGCCGGTGCTCACGTCGGCCAGGCTTACCTCGCGGTGGCGTATCTCGGCGGTGGCAAGCCCCTGCGAATCGATGCGCGATTCCACCATCTGGCGCAGGTTCACCTTTTTGTTGCCCGCCACGATGTCGGGCGCGCAGATGTCGCGGATCATGCGCGAGATGCGGCAGAACCGCGGGGTGGCGCAGGTGTCCGCCACCAGCACGTCCACCAGCTGCTCTTCGCGGTAGGGCTTCCACGATCCGTCGGCGAAGCGCGAGCACAGCCCCGTTCCCTCAACCAGGACGCAGGGGTAGAGCTTCACCTCGTCAGGCTGGAAGGCGGCTTGGGTTGCCAGGCACCGGTAGTCTTCCTTGTCGGCCTCGGGTGTGGAGCCCAGCAGGTTCACCATGGCGTGCACATGCGTTTTGAAGCCGAACAGGCGAAGCAGTTCGAAGGCGCGCTGGATTTGGGCGTCGGTGGTGTGGCGGTTGTTCGCCAGGCGCACGTCTGCATTCAGGCTCTGGATGCCCATCTGCACCTTGGTACAGCCCAGGCGCCGCAGGGTAAGAAGATGGCCGGGCGAAATGCGCTCGGGGCGCGTTTCCACCACCAGCCCCACCACGCGGTGCGCTGCCTGCTCGTTGGTGCGGTGCTCCGCTTCCAGTTCGTTCCAAGCGGCGGTTTGCCAGCGGGCGGCCTTCTGCCAGCCGGCATGCGCTCCGTAGAAACGGTCGAAAGCCTGGTTGTAGGTGGAGCAGCCCCGGCGCACCTGGTCTTGCACGGCGCTTACCTGCGCGGCAAGCTCGGCTGGGTCGTTGGATATGCCCGCTTGCCGGTAGCGCTGGCGGATGCCAACCACGTTCTTCTGGCCTGCCATGCCGTCGTTCAGGGCGCGGAACAGTTCGCGGACGAACCATATTTGATAGCCAGTGGGGTAGTCGCTCCAGGTGCCGCCCAAAACGATGAGCTCCACCTTGTCGGTTACGTGCCCCATCTCGGTAAGGGCCTTCAGGCGCGCCTGTACCTGCAAATACGGGTCGAAGCAGCAGCGCTCGGCTCGCTGGCAGGCGGGCTCGTCGGCCAGGTAGCTCTTCGGCATGCGCAGGTCGTTGGGGCAGTACAGGCATTCGCTGCCGCATTTCCACGGCTTGGTGAGCACGGTGATGGTTGCCACGCCCGAAGCGGTGCGGCGGGGCTTCATCTGCAGAGTGCGCTCTAGGCGGCGTTGCTGCTCGGGGGTGAACCCCCAAGCTGCCCAGCGCTCGGGTTGGTTCTGGCGCACGTCAAGGTAGTAGGCCATCAGACGGCGTTTCGAGAGCGGGCGGGCGGTGGAGCGCGTACCGGGCTTGTTGCTGCTGGCGGCGGGCTGCGAGCCCTGCGTGTCTTCAGCGGCAGCGGCGCCTGTGCCTTGCCCATCCTTGCCGCTGGCGGGACTCGCCCCCGGACTCGCTCCGGGCCGCTTCTTCCCCTGCGGCGTTTCACCGTTGCGTTTCGCCTGTTCAAGCAGGCGTTTGTTGTTGCGGTTGATAACCCGGGTAAGCTCGCGCTCGTCCAGCCGTTCGCAGGTTTCCAGCTGCTTGAGTATGTCGAAGAGCGCCTGTTCCATGGGAGCGATTATAACGTGCGCGTTTTGCCCGTTCCCCCGCAGCGGCACGGGGTGCTTGCGTGTATCATGGTGACAACTGTTCCGTTCGGCCAGAAAGCGTTCTTCGCCGGGTGGGGCGGCCATAAAACCCACCGAACACAGAAGGGTAGGATCCATGGTTTCTCGCATTTATGTTGAGAAGAAGCCCGGTTTCGATGTGGAAGCCCAGCAGCTTCTGCATGAGCTGCGCACGGTTGTCGCCGAAGGCCTTCCGGCCGGAGCAACGTTGCGCATCGTGAACAGGTACGACGTCGAGGGCATTGCCGAAGAGCTGTTCGGGCAGTGCGTCCCCACGGTTTTCAGCGAGCCCCAGGTAGACGTTGCCGCGAGTGAATTCCCCGTCGAAGGCGTGCTCATCTCCGCCGATGGCGCGGTTAGCGCACCTGCCGGCGTCAGCGTGTTCGCGGTAGAGGCGCTTCCCGGCCAGTTCGACCAGCGCGCCGATTCTGCCTCCGAGTGCATCCAGCTCATCAGCCAGGGCGAGCGCCCCACGGTGCAGTACGCCAAGGTCTACGTGCTGGAAGGCCAGGTTTCCGATTCCACCCTCGCTGCCATCAAGCGCTATGTCATCAACCCCGTCGAGTCGCGCGAGGCTTCCCTCGCCCAGCGCCAGACGCTGGAAGTGAAGGCTCCCGACCCCCAGCCCGTGGAAGTGGTGGAGGGCTTCACCGAGCTCGATGCAGAGGGCTTGGCGCAGTTCCGTTCCGAGCGCGGCCTTGCCATGGACCAGGCCGATATCGAGTTCTTCCAGGCGCATTTCAAGGAGATCGGCCGCAACCCCACCATCACCGAGGTGCGCGTGGTGGACACCTATTGGTCCGACCACTGCCGCCACACCACTTTCGGCACCGAGCTTACCGATGTGGTCATCGACGACGAAACGGTGAAGCTCGCCTTCGAGAAGTACCTTTCCATGCGCTCCGAGCTGGGGCGCGAGCATAAGCCCGTGTGCCTGATGGACATGGGCACCATCGGCGCGAAGTACCTGCGCGCGCACGGCGGCCTTGCCGGCTTGGACGAGTCGGAGGAAGTGAACGCCTGCACCGTGAAGTGCAAGGTGGACGTCGATGGCGAAGAGCAGGACTGGCTGTTCCTGTTCAAGAACGAGACGCACAACCACCCCACGGAAATCGAGCCGTTCGGCGGCGCGGCAACGTGCGTGGGCGGCGCCATCCGCGACCCTCTTTCGGGCCGCAGCTACGTGTATCAGGCCATGCGCGTTACCGGCGCGGGCGACCCCACGGTTCCTGTTTCCGAAACGCTCCCCGGCAAGCTGCCCCAGCGCAAGCTGGTAACCACCGCTGCTGCCGGCTACTCCAGCTACGGCAACCAGATCGGCCTGGCAACCGGCCAGGTAAACGAGCTGTACCATCCGGGCTACGTGGCCAAGCGCATGGAGGTGGGCGCCGTTGTGGGCGCCACCCCGGCCAGCCATGTTCGCCGCGAAGAGCCTGCTCCGGGCGACAAGATCGTTTTGCTGGGCGGCCGCACCGGCCGTGACGGCATCGGCGGTGCCACCGGTTCCTCCAAGACGCAGAACGTGGAAAGCGTGGAGAAGTCGGGCGCCGAGGTGCAGAAGGGCAACGCGCCTGTTGAGCGCAAGATCCAGCGCCTGTTCCGCCGCGGCGAGGCATGCTGCCTTATCAAGCGCTGCAACGACTTCGGTGCGGGCGGCGTTTCCGTTTCCATCGGCGAGCTGTGCGACGGCCTGCTCATCGACCTGAACGCCGTGCCGAAGAAGTACGACGGCCTCGACGGCACGGAGCTTGCCATCTCCGAGAGCCAGGAGCGCATGAGCGTTGCCTTGGCTGCTGAAGACGTGGAAGAGTTCATCGGCTATGCGCACGAGGAGAACCTCGAGGCCACGGTGGTTGCCACGGTAACCGAGGAGCCGCGCCTTCGCATGGAGTGGAACGGCGATGCCATCGTGGACATCAGCCGTGCGTTCCTGGACACCAACGGCGCCCCCAAGTACCAGGGCGTGCATGTGCAGGAAGCCGAAAGCTACCAGCCCGAATGGGCGGGCACCACGCTTTCCGAGCGCATGACTTCTCTGGTAACCGACCTGAACGTTGCCTCCAGCAAGGGCTTGGGCGAGCGCTTCGACTCCACCATCGGCGCGGCAACGGTGCTCATGCCCTTCGGCGGCAAGCGTCAGCTCACGCCTTCCCAGGCAATGGTGGCGAAGTTCCCCGTCGATGGCGAGACCACCACGGCAAGCGCCATGGCGTGGGGCTTCAACCCCTATCTTTCCGAGAAGAACCAGTTCAAGGGCGCTTACCTTGCGGTTGTGGAAAGCGTTGCCCGCCTGGTGGCAACCGGCTTCACCCGCGATGCTGCCTACCTTTCCCTGCAGGAGTACTTCGAGCGCCTGCGCGATGTTCCCGAGCGTTGGGGCAAGCCCACCGCTTCGGTCCTGGGCGCCCTGATGGCCCAGGTGGACTTGAAGATCGGCGCCATCGGCGGCAAGGACTCCATGTCGGGCAGCTTCGAGGAAGGCGAGCATGAGCTGCATGTTCCGCCGACGCTCATCAGCTTCGCGGTTTCCACCGGGTCCATCGATCGCGTGGTTTCCCCCGAGTTCAAGCGCGCAGGCTCGCGCGTGGTGCGCATCGCGCCCGCCTTCTACGATGAAGACGCCCTGGTGCCCGAGGCCGAGGGCATGGATGCCGCATTCGGCCTGATGGAGCGCCTGATCGGTGAAGGTGCGGTTGCCGCAGCCTCCACCCCCGGCTACGGCTGTACCGCAGAGGCCCTGTTCAAGATGTGCGTGGGCAACGGCATCGGCGTTTCCCTTTCTGCCGATGTTGAGGCAGACGATCTGTTCAGCCTGGCTTACGGCAGCTTCATCGTGGAGCTTGCCGAAGGCGCCGAGCTGCCGCAGGGCAACGGCGAGGTCTCCGTTTCCGTTATCGGCCAGACCACCGAAGCCTACGAGCTTTCCGCATGCGGCGAGGTAATCGACTTGGCGCAGCTGCAGGAAGCATGGGAGGGCGGCATCGAGTCCGTGTTCCCGTACCGCCAGAAGGGCGAAGCCGTGGAAGCCGTTTCCTGGTCGGAGAAGCTTCCGCTGGTGTGCGGCGAGTCGTTCGCCAAGCCCCGCGTGGTGATCCCCGTGTTCCCGGGCACGAACTGCGAGTACGACACGGCGCGTGCCTTCAAGCGCGCAGGTGCCGACCCGCATGTTCTGGTGGTGAACAACCTCACTCCTTCGGCGGTTGCCGAAAGCACGGCTGCGCTGGTGAAGGCCATCAACGAAAGCCAGATCGTTATGCTCCCCGGCGGTTTCAGCGGCGGCGATGAGCCCGATGGATCCGCGAAGTTCATCACGGCGTTCTTCCGCGCCCCCGAGGTTACCGAGGCGGTTCGCGAGCTGCTTCAGAAGCGCGATGGCCTGATGCTGGGCATCTGCAATGGCTTCCAGGCGCTTATCAAGCTGGGCTTGGTGCCCTATGGCGACATCGTTCCCGCAACCGCCGACGCTCCCACGCTCACCTTCAACACGGTGGGCCGCCACCAGAGCGGCTTGGTGCGCACGCGCATCGCCTCCAGCCTTTCGCCTTGGCTTTCCCACTGCAACGTGGGCGATGTGCACACCGTTGCCATCAGCCACGGCGAAGGCCGCTTCGTTGCAAGCCCCGAAACGGTGGCGCAGCTGGCGGCAGCAGGTCAGATCGCCACGCAGTACGTCGACGAGCAGGGCGTTCCCTCTATGGACTGGTCGGTGAACCCCAACGGTTCCGTCATGGCCATCGAGGGCATCACCAGCCCCGACGGCCGCGTGCTGGGCAAGATGGGCCACACCGAGCGCAGCGGCAACGGCCTGTACCAGAACGTCCCCGGCGATCTGTACCAGCCCCTGTTCGAAGG
>CAVHGQ010000067.1:0-7382 GCA_963635335.1 Candidatus Melainabacteria bacterium
GGATGGTGCAGCGCTTCCAGAACGGCAGCGTGCAGTACTGCTGCTGCTTTTCGGAGGCGAAGAACGCTTCCAGGTTTTCCTGCGGGCGCGGGGCGCCTTCGGGCTGGCCGTCCCTGGCGGGCACGCGGTAGACGTTCACCTTGTCTTTGCGGCGCGGGCGCTTGAGCGAGCCCCAGTCGGCAAGCTCTTCCAGCAGCTCGTAAGCTTCTTCTTCGGAAAGGAACAGGTCGTGGGCGGCGTCTTCCATATACACCGCGCCCTTGCGGTAGGCGTAGCCCAACACGCGCTTGAGCTGGGGATTGTTGCTTGCCGGAGCCATACCGCAGATGCTGGCGTAGCCGCCCAAAGGCACTGCGGTGATACCGAAGCGCGTTTCCCCGCGCGTGAAGCCGATGGAAGGACCGGGCAGGCCGATCATGAACTCGCTCACCCGCACTTTGAAGGCGCGCGCCGCCAGGTAGTGGCCGCCTTCATGGATGAACACCAAGAAGCTCAGCAGCAGCGTGACCGTTATGATCGTAACGAGAATATCCATGGCGCCATTCTACTTGAGGGGCTTGCGCGCCCCAGGGCAATCCATGCGAAACACAGGACGGCGGCGGCGTCTGCTGCAGCTCAAGCCGCAGGTACAAACACGGTAAAACTACGGAAGGGCACAGTCCATGGTCCATGCATGAGCCGGCAGTCGGCTACAGCAAAGTGGGCGCACGGAACCAACGTCAGGCACAAGCGTCGCCGGGGCAGCGACGCTACACGCGTGCCTTGCCCTTCAGAGCCGACAGCAGGCGATCGCGATTGATGGGCTTTACCACGTAGTCGTCCATGCCAGCTTCCTTGGCGGCGGCCACATCGTCGGAAAAGGCATTGGCCGACATGCCGATGACGGGAACCTCGATGGCATCGGCGCGGGCAAGCGAGCGAATGCGGCGCGTAGCCTCCAAGCCGTCCATGCGGGGCATCATCACATCCATCAGCACCACGTCGAACGACCCGACGGGGCTGCCATCGAACGTTTCCACGGCATCCACGCCGTCGACAGCAAGCGTGACGGCAGCGCCGGCCTCCCCCAGCACGTACTGCGCGATCTCCGCGTTCAGCGAATTGTCTTCCACCAGCAGGACGCGCATGCCGGCGACATCTTCCGCCTGGGACATGGCTGAGTCAGGCAAGGCGCCGCCCGCACCGGCTTCGGCACCATCAGCATCCCCAACGGCTTCAGCCCTATCAGCCCCGGAAGCGCCTTCGCGCGCGCTTGGGCCAGAGCCCGAATCTACGGGCAAACCAGCACCAACCTCTTCTCCGCCGGCCAGCGCAACGCCGCCCGAAGAGCCCTGGCCTGCCGGAACAGCCACACCGCCCGAAGCATCCTGGCTCGAGGCGTTGAGCTGGCCATGCTGACGAGCCGATTCGATTGCCCGGATCTGCGACTCGGTTGCGCATTCGAGCGGCAGAATCACCGTGAACGTAGAGCCCTCCCCCAGCTCGGTGTCCAAGCGGATAACGCCGCCCATGGCATCGACGATCCTCTTCACGATGGCAAGCCCCAAGCCCGAGCCCTTGTAGGTGGTGCGCCCGTCGGTGCGTTCCTGGGTGAAGGGCTCGAACACACGCTTGGCGAAGTCGCGGCTCATGCCGATGCCCGTGTCGGTAACGGCAAACTCCACGAACACGACTTCGCCCTCGGGCGTTTTCAGGCCGCGAATGCTGCGGGTCTCGCCGTGCGGCACCTCGCGCACCGAGCACTTCACCGTGCCGCCCACATCGGTGTATTTCACCGCGTTCGACACCAGGTTCACCGCCACCGAGCGCACGTGCACGGGGCTGGAAACAACCCACGGATGCCGAAGGCTGCTGCCGTCGGCCATCTCGACCTGAATGCCCTTGCCTGCCGCAAGCGACTGGGGAAGGCCGTCGATGCTTGTCAGCATCTCGGCAAGGTTGAAGGGCTCGTGCGTGAGATCCAACCCCTCGGTCTCGATCTTCGACATGTCCAGCACGTCGCTCACCATGGCGTGCAGCTGGTTGGCGGCGCCGCTGATCTTCTCCAGGCAGTCGCGCACGCGGGCGGTGTCGTCCATGTTCTCGCGCGCGATGCCGATCATGCCCACAATGCCGTTGATGGGCGTGCGCACATCGTGCGACATGCGCGAGAGGAACTCGGACTTGGCCTCATTGGCCGCTTCAGCATCGAGCGTCTTGCGCTGAAGCAGGCGCTCTTGGTTGTCCATGCAGACCAGCATCACGCAAAGCGTCATGCCCATATTCGAGCTGGGAATGGAGGTGAAGTAGAACTGCAGCACCGAGCCCGCCACCAGGGGGACCACGTACTTTATGCAGTCGATGAGCATCTTGCGGCGGGCAGGGGTTCGACTACGCAGAAAGCCCGCCACCGCAAGGATGATGGCACCAACGGTGTAGCCGTTGGCCAGCACGAACACGAACACAGCGAACAAGGGGCCGCGCACATAGGTTCCATCGGGCTCAATGCGGAAGATCCAGCCCGTCCACAGTGAGGCCACCAGTGCGAAGACCAGCACGACCACAGGAATGGTAACCAGCACGAACAGGCGCCTGTCTGCCAGCATGCGCGACTCGAAGCGCACGCCCCAGTAGCAGAAGAAGAAGTAGGCGATGTAGCCCGTTGCCATGTCGAACGCGAAGTTGAACAGGTAGTTGCCCCAGAAGCCCGCCGCCGCGCCGATGCCGACGCAGAGCGCGTCGGACAAGGCAGTCACCGCTGCGGCCGCCACCAATTTGACGATCCAGCTTTCCTCGCGCCCGAAGCCAGGCGTGCGGCTGAGCTTGCGGATGAGGACGACATCGACCAGAAGCAGGAACAAAACGAACAGGGAATAGTTAGTGCTTGCCGCAGCATCCATGCGCCTATCCCCTATCTGCATCGGCATCGTACGTCATTTGCAATGACGCGTTGATTGCGCTCGCGACGAGCATCGCGATGCACCCGCCCAGCAAATTTCCAACGGTTCATTCTATCAGCAAACAAGTAGGCGATGGCGGCAAACCGCCCTCGACGAAAAGGCATCATCGGTCAAACTTCGTCGCCCGCCAACTTCAAACCGCATCGGCAAAAGCTGGATAATTCATCCTCACCCATTCCCGCAGGTACTTAAGGGGGAATGGCGTCATGGAAAGCGCGCGCATTCTAACGAAATCGACGTCCATAAGGCACAACGCCTCAGGGAAAAGCAGCTTCGAACCTCCTACCGCATGAACCTCCCTCACCAAGGAAGCGTTGGCGATGGAGGTATTCATTCCGCTGCCCACTATCCCGACACGGTAGTAGCCGATCGAGTCTTCCCCTCTAGCGAAAGCGATGTCTGTGACGTCGGCAAAAAGGCGGTTCCTGCTCGCAGCATCCCTCCTTGGCTTCCCGCCCTCAGCAAAGCACGCGGCAATCTCGGCGTACTCGGGAACGGTGTAGAGCTCGGTCTTCTGCACCGCGTTGACATCCCCATCCGGACCCTTCATGACAAAGCCGACTGCTCTGTTCGTGCCAAACGCATCGATGAGGTCGACATGGGCCGGTTCGCCGAAGAAATCAAGCTCCTCGAAGGAATAGCTTGCGCGACCGTCGAGATCTATATCCATGAAGGCATACCGGGCGTTGTCATCCGGATTGTCCGGCGGGATCATGACGCCGAAGCTCCACGGCCCACCTATGCCGAGCTCTGGCCAATCGACGAGGGTCATCTTTCCCTGCAGCACGTTAGTCTTGATTATGAGCTCCTTCAACGAGCTCTCTAGAAGCACGAGCGGCACATCGTCTTTTCCCGTGGCCTTCTCAACAGTCAGGTGCTGCACGGCAATCCCAGGAAAGAAGGCGTCATGCGGGTCGGCCTCGCCATCGCAAGCGCCCTCTTCGTGAATGAGCCGAAGGTACGCGGGGCCTTTCTCGACCGAGCCGACCACCTCGACGCGGATTCCGAAGGCATCCCGAAGCGCATCGGCCGCCCTTCCAGCGACATCCCCATACTCTCCTGTAGCGTCCACGATCTTGACCTCGGTGAACTCCAAAGCTTGCGCCACCCGTTTCCGCCAGGCAGGCACCTTGATGCTGCGACACTCAACCCGATCTTGGTCGGCAAGCTCGAGAAACTCGATCTTGACGCTCTCGCCATAACGCTCATTCAAGCGACGAAGCACCTCTTCAAGGATGCCGACCTTGCTGGCTCCGAACGCGTCCTCTGATGAGACGTCGAGAAATGCAACCCTGTACTTGCTCTTCCCGATGGCTCTCTCAACGAATGCAGACGGGTCGTCAGGCCCTTTGGTGAAGTCTCGCCTCAAGAACCTGCCACCAGGGAACCCATAACGTGGCAGTTGCTCGATAGGAACCCGTCCCGACTTCATGAACTTCCGCTGGCCCAATGATGGGAGCGTTTTCACGCGCAAGGCGATACGCATATCGGCATCCACCGCAACCTCAATCGCATGGATGGCGGCTATCTCCTTCCCCTTCTTTTCAATATGCTTGGGATTGACTATGAGCAGCCGGCCACTGGCATTGCTGCATGGCGATGCGCCGAACCTTGGCTTAGCGAGGGAATTAAGGAGCAGCTGGAGCAGCTCCCTGTCAGGCACCTGCCCGATTGCCGCAGGCTCGAAGGACATCGTATCGTCCCCCGACTGCTCGATGGCGACTCTGAGATCATCCCTGGATACTGCCCCTTTAGGAAACATCGCCCAAACGGCGTTCCCGCCCAAGAACGCCACGGCCTCCACCTTGCCGTCGAATACGGGCGCGTCGAAGATCGCGGCTCCGCGCTTAAAGTACTCCCTGCTCGTGCGGATGCGCCAGAAGTCGTATCCCCGGGCGATCGATTGCCTGTCGAATACCGGCTTGACTTTAGAGATCTTCACGGGTTACCTGCCTTCCAGGAACGTTCGGATCTGGCTGATATTCGCCAGACTCAACTGCGATGTCTCCTCGTCGATAAGGTAGGGAACAGTGAGGATAGTGCCCCTGCCGAGCATGCTGCAGCCAAAGCCTTCCGATGCTTTCGCGACCACATTGCATACAACGACCTTCTCGGCGCCGATGTCGGACATCTTACGGGCGATCCACTCCTCTGCCTCCTTCTCGGTTTCCCCAGAGGGCGCAGACCAGTACTTGAAGTCGATGTAGGCACTCGTGCCGCCTACGACGAAGTCGAACTTCTCAAACGCGTGGCCGTCTTCGATCTGCTCCAAGGAAATGCCGGGGATCTGGGACTCCATAAGGAACTTCCCAACCTGCTCGCCCAGCGCACCGAGATATATATTGCGGAAAAGAACCGGCGACATGATGTAATTGCCAGGTGCCCACTGCAAAGGCCAGCCCTGGGACTCGAAGTACTCCGCGATGCTCGGAATGGATGCGAGGACGCCAAGCCGTGCGTTTTCCTGACAGACGCGATCGGCAAGCATCCTCTCTGGATCGAAGGAGATCCTGACGTCGTTGAAGTCCCCGTCTTGCTTATAGGTGTATTCAACTGCCGGATTCGGCATGCGCACGTAGGTATTGCCTATCAGGCCATGGCCATCGCACGCCACGGCCTCGTCGCAGGTAGGATGGGAAAGCACTGCAAGCCGAAGCCCTTCCCAGAACCTGATATCCTCCGGACTCCAAGTGCTGCTGCGGACGAGTTTTTGGATCTTGGCGTTGAGCCTGGTAGACACAAGATCGGCCTTTGCCTCAAGGTCGGTGCCAGGGGTTTCAGCATCCTGCGCATGCGCCTTGAGCATATCGACAAGCGCATCATATTCCCTGTTCACCATGCAACCCTCCATGGCAAAGAGATCCATCCTGTTGGAAAGATCCTCGTCCGCAAGGATATGGATGACGGGGTTCTTCCTGTTCGTCCTACAAATGCGGCCGACCCCCTGGTTCACGTAGCGGGTAGCCCGACCCTTTGCGCTCTTGGTGCCCATCAGTCCCGGAAAGCGCTTCGACTTGCCGGAAACCCTGCACTTCGCAAGGCCCCTGTACGCCATGCGATAGACCTTGGCCCCAATCTCACCGCGCTCCCTAAGCTCGCAAACCTCGAACAGATCGTTCATCAGCTGGCGCTCATCGATTTGCCTGGCATAGGGCGCGAGCACAGTCGGGCGGTCGAGGTATATGGCGTCGAAGTCCTTTTCGGTTGCACCATCCCACGGGTAGATCTCTACCGTGTCGACACCCTTGGGGATGGGGTATTGGATGTTCACGCCCGTGCCTATCGTGGCGTAAGCGGCAACGAGGAACACCCTGCCGCCGTCAGCCAGCTCGTTGCGCACCGACTCGAAGTCGGCATCGAAGCGGGCGGAGCCCTTGATGAACCTGAGCGTCTTACCGGCGCCGCCGGCTGCCCCCAGGCATTGGCCGACGATCGTGCATATCTCGGTAAGGACCTCCTGTCTGAAGTTGCCGGAGCCCTTCTTCGGCGCGGTCATGGCCAATGCCAGCATGGAGCGTATGTCCTCGTTTTCGAGGAAGTACTTGTACGCCGCGGCGAATCGCGCATACCTGTCCCTGCTGTACGCGTCGTATTCGGCCACGAAATCGTAGGCAGCCCTCGCCGCCTCGCTGTTACCGAGCAGTGCCCGCCAACCGTCCAGATCGCCGCGCTGGGACACCATGCCTGTCCTTATCTCGACATCATCGTACCCAGAGTTCTGCGCGTCGAACGCCCGCCGCATCTCCTCGAGCTCAGCCCCGCCCACGAACTCTATGCCGCCTTTGTTCTGCCTCCCAAGGTAGTCGAGGTCGTAGTTGCAAAGCGCCGAGTCAACGGTAGAGGTGGCCGAGAGGCCAATGACCCTCGCCCTCTCCATCAGCTGAGACAGAACCGATTCAGGCGTCGTCTGCATCGCGCATATAAGCACGTGCGTGCACATATCGTGGTCGTCGCCGTCTTCGAGGCTGATGCAGTGGAACCCCTGCTCGTAAACGCTCAAGTCGCCTGCCATGAGGGCCGATGCGGCACCCTGCCCTTTCTTGCGGCTCTTCCTGAAATGGGACTTGATGCCCTCGAGCATGAAATGCTGCTCGTTGGCTCCCCCGTGGAACCCGAGCCAGTCGAGCACCGACTTCTGGGCGCTGTCAATGGTGTAGCCCTCGTTCGACCCCTTGATCTCGTTCCGGCGCTCCTGATAGTTGAGCGCGACCGACCCCACAATTCCCTGCAGGTAATGGACGGCGCCGCGCATAGCGCCAAGTCTCTCGGTCAAGGCGGACGTGATATCCCCGCCCTTCTTGATGCGCTGGATCCTGTTCACGCGGCTCGAGTCGTCGACAACGATTTCGTAGCCACGGCCCATGGCTGCGTTGTGCCTGAAATCGTAGAAGATGAAGTCCCCGCTTGTCTCGCCCAGATCGGCCTTATACTCATATTTAAGAT
>CAVHGQ010000067.1:7392-7904 GCA_963635335.1 Candidatus Melainabacteria bacterium
GCTGGATCCTGTTCACGCGGCTCGAGTCGTCGACAACGATTTCGTAGGCGATGTTAACCCAAAATGGAGATACCGCATCTCCGCATAAGCTCACAGCATGAAAAAGGGAGATGCGGATGCATCTCCCTTTCGCACGTTGGCCGGACAGGTTGTCGGGCAAAGAGCCTCTACAGGGTTCTCGATCCCGGTTCTCAGGATGCAGGATCCTGGACGATGCCGTACTCGATCATCAGCCGATCCTGAAGCTCGGGGTCGCTTACGGCCGCCTTTGCCTCGTCGATCTTCCCCTCGTCGAGGAGCACCCCGATCAGCTTGGAGAGCTCGGCCTTGCCTTCGACTCTGCCCCTGGTCTCGCCTCTGGCTTCACCTCTAGCTTCACCTTCGGCCTTTCCCTTGTCCATGCCGATGTCGTATCCGTCGTTGAACGACTCGGTCTGCGTGTCCAGCAGCATTTTTCCCTCGTTTCCGCAGGTGTACCTGCTAACCTCGCTTTCGATCAGCCTCGTCAGGTC
>CAVHGQ010000068.1:0-6067 GCA_963635335.1 Candidatus Melainabacteria bacterium
ACAGAAAAAGCCCGCCAGATGGCGGGCTTTTGATCTGGAATACGGGGCTTGGGTGCTGCTCAAACCGAGGCGCAGCCTGCACACGGAGCAAGACACAACCCGCGCGCACAGCACGCCGCCGCCCACGCGGAACGCGGGGCCAGCAGGACGCACCCGCTCGTGCCACCGAGCTATTCCGCGCGCAGGGGCTCCAGGGCCTTCAGCATGAACTCACTGGCTTCGGCGCACAGCTCGTCGGTGGGGGCTTCGGCCAGAACGCGGATCAGGGGCTCGGTGCCGCTGGCGCGCAGCAGCACGCGGCCGCGATCGCCCAAGAACTCTTCCGCCTGCTTCACCGAGGCAAGCACGGCCTCGTCCTGCATGGCGGCGTCTTTGTCGGCAACGCGCACATTAGTAAGCAGCTGCGGGTACAGCTTCACCGGGGCGCACAGCTGGGAAAGCGTTTCGCGCTCGGCGCGCAGCACTTCCATCACGCGCAGCGAGGTAAGGATGCCGTCGCCCGTGCTGGCAATGTCGCCGAAGATCACATGGCCCGACTGCTCGCCGCCCAGGCTGTAGCCGTTGGCATGCATGCAGGCGAACACGTTCTTGTCGCCCACCGCCGTGGTCTCGTAGTTCAGGCTGGCCTGCTCGAAGGCCTTCAGCACACCGAAGTTGCTCATAACCGTGGGGACCACCGTGCCCGCGGAAAGGCGGCCGTGCTTGTTCAGGTACACACCGCACACGTACAAAATAAGGTCGCCATCTACCACATGGCCGCGCTCGTCCACCGCAAGGCAGCGGTCGGCGTCGCCGTCGAAGGCAAAGCCCACGTCAAGCCCCTGCTCAACCACCAAGCGCTGCAGGCGGTCGATATGGGTGGAACCGCAGTCGACGTTGATGTTGAAGCCATCGGGGCTGTTGCTGATAACGCGCACGTCGGCACCCAGGGCGTCGAACACGGGCTTGGCAACCGAGGAAGCCGAGCCATTGGCGCAGTCCAGGCCAACCTTCACGCCCTGCAGCGAGAAGTTCGCGCTGGCAATAAGGTGGGCGATGTAGCGGTTGCGGCCCTGCATGTAGTCAACCGTGGCGCCGATGGCGTCGCCGGAAACCATGGGCACGTCTTCAGGGTACTGGCCATCGATGTACTGCTCGATAAGCTGAAGCAGCGATTCCTCCATCTTGTAGCCCTGGGAATTCACCAGCTTGATGCCGTTGTCGGTGTACGGGTTGTGGCTGGCGGTGATCATCACGCCGCAGTCGAATGCGCCATCGGTGGTCTCGAAGGAAAGGCCCGGCGTGGGGATAACGTGCAGCATGTAGGCATCGGCGCCCGAGGCAACCAGGCCGGAAATCATGCCGCTTTCCAGCATGTAGCTGGAACGACGGGTGTCCTTGCCCAGCACAACGCGCGCCTTGCGCCCCTGACGCACGCCGTAGTACCAGCCGATGAAGCGGCCGATCTTGTATGCGTGCTCTACCGTTAGGTTCTCGCCGGCAACGCCGCGGAAGCCGTCCGTACCGAAGTATTTCATGTGATTCTCCTGTCCGATGGCAGCTGAGTCACCGCCGATTTAACAGTTGGCGGGAACGGCGCCGGGGAGTCCCTGCCCCCTCCTGCGCAGCCCACAAGTTTTCTTATTATCCCCCACCTGGGCAAAACCTGCACGGCAGCGCCCGGGCAAACGGCAAAATACCAGAACCCACGCGCCCGCAGCCCAACCGATAGGGGCAGGCCACACAACCCATTGCAAAGGCAGGGCGTTCGCCCGCCACCCGGCTACGGTACACTTTTTCTTGAAGAGAACCATGCGCCGTGCCTCGAATGCGGCGCCATCGAGCGAAGGGGAGCCTATGAAAGGCCTTGAGGGAGTAAAAGTCGTCGAGCTTACCGGGTACGTTGCCGCGCCGGCCTGCCTGCGCATCTTGGGAGAGATGGGCGCAACCATCTACAAGATCGAGCCGTTTTCCGGCGACGAGTACCGTACCAACGGCCCGGCCTTCGGCATGGGCAAAACCGACATCGACGACCCCGCCTTCGACCTGGCCTCGCTGAACAAGGAATTCCTTTCCGTGAACCTGAAGGACGAAAAGGGCAAGGAATTCCTGGAGAAGCTGCTGGCCGACGCCGACATCATGGTTACCAGCTTCCGCGACAAGGCCTTGAAGAAACTGGGGCTCGACTACGATTCCGTGCATGCACGCCACCCGCATTTGGTTTGGGGCCAGATGCGCGGCTACGGCGAGCACGGTCCCGAGCGCGACACCAAGGGCTTCGACACCACCGCCTACGCGGCACGCGGCGGCTTCCTGGCATCGCTTCCGCAAGCGGGCGAAGGCTACCAGCCCATCAACTGGCCTGCCGCCATCGGCGACTGGAACAGCTCGGTCACCCTTACCGCCGGCCTGCTGGCCGCGCTCGTGCGCAAGGAGCGCACCGGCGAGGGCGACAAGGTAACCACCACCCTGCATCACAACGCCCTGTGGGCCATGAACATCATGCTGGCATCCAGCCAGTTCGGCGACGCCTGGCCGAAGAGCCGCTACGACGCCACCTGTCCCTCCAACAACACCTACCGCTCCAAAGACGGCGTATGGTTCATCATCTGCTACGGAAGCTACGACCTGTTCTTCGAGCACCTGATGACCTCCATCGGTCTCACCTCCATCCTGGGCGACGAGCGCTACACCACCTCGGCCGCCATCAACAACGGGAGCGGCGGCAACACCGAGGTCATCAAGATGCTGGAGCAGCACTTCCTTACCGAGGACTGGGCGCACTGGGAGCCCATCTTCCAGGAAAACGAGATTCCCTACCAGCGCCTGTTCCTGCCCGACGACATCCTTAACGACGAAGAGGCCTTCGCCAACGACGCGCTACGCACCCTGCACTACGACGCCTTCGGCGACAAGGTGCTGCCCACCACCCCGGTACGCCTGGCTTCCGTGGGCGACCCGGTGCTGCGCCGCAGCCGCCCCGTGGGCTACGACACCGCCCGCATCATGGGCGAATACGGCTACACGCCCGAGCAGATAAGCCAGATGAACGGCACCTCGGTAAAGGTGTACGACGGTCCCGAAATGCCCGAATCGGTAATGCAGCCCAGCTTCGGGCCGCGTTCCATCCGCGAATAGCCCGACCAACTTGGCGCAATGCGCCCCCGAAGTGTACTTCGGGGGCGTTTTTCGTGAACGTGTTATACCAGGTCAGGCCTATATTGAGTTTAGCTATAACCTGCAGTGCGCGAATGCCCGTTTTCCCATACAAAACCCGAATAGCTCCCTACATAGAGAGAAACGCGTTCAAATGCTAGGATAGCCCTTGAGCTGGAGATTCGGATTAGCGACCGTCTTCAGTTCCATTCGAAACGGGAATAAAGAAGGGATCAAGTTATGGATTTCAAGCTTACTGACGAGCAGGAGCTGCTCATTGAGAGCGCCCATGAATACGCAACCCGCTACTTCACCGACGAAGCAGTAAAGCAGGCCTACGAGGTCGACCATCACATCAGCGTAGAGGCCGCCATGGCTTACCGCGAGGCAGGCTTCATGCATCTTGGCCTTCCCGAAGAGGTTGGCGGCGTTCCCGTAGACAAGCTCACCGAGGTTCTTCTGGTAGAGAAGCTCCATGAGTTCACCGGCGTGACGCTTCCCTTCGTCACCGACTTCAACACCATCACCGACGTCATCGACTTCGGCTCCAAGGATCAGCAGGAAATGATCATGAACGCCATCGAGAACGTGGAGAGCACCTGCATCGCCTGCTCCGCAATCTCCGAGCCTGCTGCCGGCTCCGACAACAACGCCATGACCTGCGTAACCCGCAAGCAGCCCGACGGCACCTACCTGCTGAACGGCCAGAAGACCTGGGTTACCCTGGGCGGCCTTTCCATCTACACCATGGTCGTTGCCAAGGACGAGGATCCTTCCTACGAGAACGACAAGTACTCCCTGTGGCTGGTCCCCAACGACACCCCCGGCTTCACCATCGGCCATCTTGAGAAGGTTGGCCAGCAGGCCATCCCGTTCGTCGACCAGTTCTTCGACAACGTGGTCCTCACCGAGGACATGCGCCTGGGCGAGCCCGGCATGGGTTGGAAGCTCCTCATGAAGAAGCTCGAGTTCGAGCGCTGCCTGGTTGTTGCATCCTCCCTGGGTCTTGCACAGGCTGCCCTGAACGACGCCGGCGCTTACGCTTCTGAGCGCATCTGCTTCAAGAAGCCCATCGCTCACCAGACCACCATCCAGCTGCACCTGTGCGAGATGGAGAACATCATCCAGAACGTTCGCACCCGCCTGTACCAGGTAGTCACCATGCTCGACAACGGCGAGTCCACCCGCCTGGAGTCCGCTCTGCTGAAGGGCTACGCCTGCCGCGAGCTTACCCGCGTTGCCGACCTGGCCATGGCCATCTACGCAGCCATCGGCTACACCAAGGAAATCCGCGTTGGCCGCATCTGGGCAGACCTCCGCGGCAACGAGATGGGCGGCGGCACCACCGAGATCATGGACTACATCGCTGGCCGCCAGCTGGTGAAGAAGTACAAGGCAAAGTAAGCCTCGCCGCATTCGAAGCCATTCCTTCGCTTGGAAAGCCCCCGTTTTGGGGGCTTTCGTTTTGCCTGCGCGCAAACGAAACCGTTGCAACATTAAGTTGAAGCTTGGCTATACTTAAACCTTGTGCAAGCAGAGGCGAAACCGCAGCTGCAACGCCATATATCCCCAACCCCTCCTCAAGGAGCAAAGCATGAAGACAATCGTGAATGCCTGGACCAGCCTGAGCTTGGTCAAGCGCATCATCATCGGCCTGGTTATCGGTGCCCTGTTGGGCGCATTCGGCCCGAAGGACTTGGCCATCATCACCCTTCTGGGCACGCTGTTCGTAAGCGCCCTGAAGGCAGTGGCGCCATTCCTGGTGTTCTTCCTCGTTATCAACGCGCTGTGCCGCACCAAACTTCCGCAGTCGATGCGCACCATCATCGTGCTGTACGTGGTAAGCACGCTTGCCGCGGCCTTCACCGCGGTGGCCGTGAGCTTCGCCTTCCCCGTTGAGCTCACCCTTTCTGGCGTCGAGGCCGCTGACAAGGCCGCTCCCACCGACATCTCCGAGGTGCTTACCACCCTTATCGGCAACATGGTGGTGAACCCCGTGGATGCCCTGACGAACGCCAACTACATCGGCATTCTGGTGTGGGCCATCCTCCTGGGCATTGCCATGCGCTACACCAGCGAAGGCACCAAGAAGTTCTTCAGCGATATGTCGCACGTCATTTCCATCGTGGTGCGCTGGATCATCGCCTGCGCGCCGTTCGGCATCCTTGGCCTGGTGTACACCTCTGTTGCGGAAAACGGCCCCGAGATCTTCATCGAGTACGGCCAGCTGCTTCTGGTTCTGCTGGGCGCCATGTTCTTCATCCTTTTGGTGGTGAACCCGCTTCTGGTGTTCCTGAACATCCACAAGAACCCCTACCCCATCGTGTTCCGCTGCATCAAGGACTCGGGCATGTACGCGTTCTTCACGCGCAGCTCGGCCGCTAACATCCCCGTGAACATGGAGCTGTGCAAGCGCCTGGGCATCAAGCACGACACGTATTCCGTTTCCATCCCACTGGGCGCAACCATCAACATGGCGGGCGCGGCCATCACCATCACGGTCATGTCCATCGCCGCCGCCAACACCGTGGGCGTTACCATCGATCCCATTACCGCCGGCATCCTGTGCGTGCTTGCCGCGGTCAGCGCTTGCGGCGCTTCCGGCGTTGCGGGCGGTTCGCTGCTGCTTATCCCGCTGTGCTGCTCGCTGTTCGGCATCAGCAACGACATCGCCATGCAGGTGGTGGGCGTCGGCTTCGTCATCGGCGTTATCCAAGACTCCGTTGAAACCGCGCTGAACTCCCTTTCCGACGCGCTGTTCACCGCTACAGCCGACTACAAGGAACGCCGCAAGGCCGGCGTTGACTTCAAGGTTGGCAAGGACTGCGAAGAATGGGGCGGCCTGGCCGCTGCAGCCCGCACCGCCGAAAGCAAAGGCGAATAGCAGACTGGGTCGGCTGCTGACCCCAAAGCTGCAACTAGCGACGAGTAA
>CAVHGQ010000068.1:6645-7890 GCA_963635335.1 Candidatus Melainabacteria bacterium
TGCGGGGTGTTCTGACCGGTGGCGATAACGAAGAAATCGGTAACGTCGATGATGTCGCCAACGTTGATGACCATGATGTCGGTTGCCTTGCGCTCATCGGCGGCACGGGCGGCAATCAGGGCGCATTCGCGCGGGGTCTTCTGCTGTTCCACTTACTCTCCCTTTCCTTTGGGGCAGCTCTTGCAATATCTATTCCAAACCAGAACGGTGTCGTTGCTGATGGGACGATTCGTTTTCACCAGATGTGCCATGCCTTCCTTCAGCACAGCGCAGAACATGTCTTCCAAGCTCATAACGCCGATCTGCTTGTACAGGCGCTTGTATTCAGGCACATCGTGTGTGGGCTCTATCTTGTCGGCCACGAACACGATCATGTCGAGCGGCGCCATGTCGGGCGAGCCCACCGTGTGGCGGTCGATGGCCTGCAGTACCTCTTCGCCCAGGAAGGGGAACTCCTTCCGCAACACAGCAGCAGCCGTGGATCCATGGAGAACCCAAGGCATATCCCGCACGGTTTCCGGCGCTATGGGCAGGCCGAAATCCTCCACGCGGCACGCCAAGCGCTTAGGGCTCAGCGCCTTGTCCCAATCGTGCAGAAGGCCCGCCATGCGCGCCTGGTCTTCATCGTGGCCGTACGCACGCGCCAGCTTGCGGGCCGTCTTCGCCACCGAAAGGCTGTGCACATAGCGGCTGGGGCTCACCCGCTGCATCAGCAGGCCCTTCATCTGCTTGTAATTCGAAGAGCAGAACGGCTTCTCCGTTTTGAATCCTTCAGCCTTGGTGGGAAGGTAGGCGAACTCGCTGAGCTGGTCTTTATCCAGTTCGACGGGCTGCTTCTTCTTGCCTTTAGCCATGGGATTCCCCCTCTCGATAGAACTCGTGCTCCATAACGTGGTCCACTACCACCTGCGGGGTAAGGTAACGGATCGATTTCCCCTGCGCCAAACGGCGGCGAAGCTCGCTTGAGGATATCTCCAGCGCCTCGATGGTAACGAACGATATGGTGATGCCCTTCGCGTCTTCCACGATCTGGCGTCGCTTCTCTTCGGAAAGCTCGTAGCCCGGGCGATCCACCCCAACGAAGTAGGCCAGCTTGCCCATTTCCTGGGCGCCGCGCCACTTGGAAACGGTGGCGATGGCATCGGCCCCGGTAAGGAAGTACAGCTCAACGTTCTTGGGGTAATGGGCGCGCAACGCACGAAGCGTGTCGATGGTGTAGGTATCGCCGCCGCGCGCGATCTCGAT
>CAVHGQ010000069.1:0-7887 GCA_963635335.1 Candidatus Melainabacteria bacterium
GGCTTTTCCCACGTGCGGGAGTGCTGGTGGAACAGCGCCGTCCAATGGCCGATGGTGTGGTAGAAGGAAGAGGGGTCGGGCAGGTTCTCCAGCACCA
The DNA here is from genome assembly GCA_963635335.1 of Candidatus Melainabacteria bacterium. Taxonomy (GTDB): domain Bacteria; phylum Actinomycetota; class Coriobacteriia; order Coriobacteriales; family Eggerthellaceae; genus Anaerotardibacter. The sequence continues at coordinate 98 of CAVHGQ010000069.1, forward strand.
CGCCTTCTACGAACGAGGTGCACACGCACGCCCAGGTCGTGCCCGAGCCGTCGCCGATCATGGCAACCGCGCTGCCCGATGCCGTGGGGATGTCGTCCACCACGTTCACCCCGTCAACGTCGTTGTGCAACGCGGAAAGCCAGGCCATCTCCGACTCAACGGCTGCGGGGCCGCCCACATATCCTGGTTGGGAAACGCGCAGCACCGCGAAGGGCACGCCATCGCGGATCACCGCATAGGTAGCATTCTCAGAAACGGTGATAAGGCGGATCTCGGTGGCAAAGGCGCTGAAGCCCCATGCGCGGCACACGCCTTCATGCAGCCACCAGGGAGCAAGCGAGCCCTTGCTGTAGGCGGCGAATGCCGCAAGCCCGGAAGCTCCGCCAGAGGAAGTAAGCGTTGGGGGAACCTTGATGCCCGATGCGCTCCTTTGGTCCGCCTGAAGGGCCTCGCCCTCTTTCACCGCTGCAGCAACCTTGGTGGCTGCCTCCGCCTGGGCAACAGCCTGCTCCAACTCTTCTGCGCTTGCGGTAATAGTCTCTTCGACACGCGCGGTTTTCGTTGCCGTAACCGTCATCGCAGTGCCTCCTTCGCTTGGTTTCGACGTCTTCGCGTCGCTGTTCTACGGATTCGATGCCAGAACTCTAGCGAACGGAATGGGCGGAAAACGCGTTCGGGAAAAGCATTAACAAGCAAGTTTTCCGCTGGTAACAATGCCGCCATTTTCGCGAAACGAAGCCTTAACTTGGACACGTTTTTTCAGCCGTAACGCATAGGGCATGCAGGTGAAACGCGAGCGAAACAAGCGCCTGCCATGCTCATGGGCGCAAGCGCCGAGCCGCTTTTACGGCTGGCGCGGCATCCTGCAAACGTGAACAAGGAGCAAGCGATGGGAACCTCATCAACCATCATGGATTCAAACAGTTTCAAGGCGGAGTATCTGGACGAACTCGACGGGCGCACGCGCTCTTTGGTGCAGCGCCGCTCCATCCTAGGGCCGAGTTACCGCCTGTTCTACCACCACCCCCTTAATTTGGTACGGGGCAAGGGCACCAAGCTCTACGATGCCGATGGCACCGAGTACCTGGACGTGTACAACAACATCCCCTCGCTGGGGCATAGCCACCCCGCCGTGCAGGAAGCCGTCTCGAAGCAGTTGGGCCTTATCAACACCCATACACGCTATCTGCACGAGAACATCCTCAACTATGCAGAGGACCTGCTTTCCACCATGCCGGAGGAACTGAATCGCGTGATGTTCCTGCTCTCCGGTTCCGAGGCGAACGACCTGGCTGTGCGCGTGGCGAAGGCGTATACCGGCGGCACGGGCATCATCGTTACCAGCGAGGCCTACCACGGCAACACCGACCTCATCACCAAGCTCTCACCCTCCATCGGCGCCGATGTGCCCATGGCCATCGACATGCGCATGATTCCCACGCCGGACACCTACCGCCTGGGCACGGACGACATCGGCGACTGGATGGCCGCCGAAGTGCGCAAGCAGGTAGCCGACATGGAGCGCCACGGCATCAAGTTCGCCGGCCTGCTGATAGACGACATCTTCAGCTCCGACGGCGTGTTCCCCGGCAAGCCGGGCTTCTTGAAGCCGGTAGTGGATGCCGTCCACGAGTTGGGTGGCCTCTATATCGCAGACGAAGTGCAGCCGGGCTTCACGCGCACCGGCAAGTTCTGGGGCTTCCAACGCCACGATGTGGTACCCGACTTGGTAACCATGGGCAAACCGATGGCAAATGGCATCGCGTGTTCTGCGGTGGTTGCGCAAGACCAGCTGCTTCAGGCATTTGCCGATGCCACGCCCTACTTCAACACCTTCGCGGGCAGCCCCGTTGCCATGGCGGCAGCCCAGGCAACCCTGAATGCCATGCGCGAAGAGGACACCATGGGCAACGCCAACCGCATCGGCGGACTGATGGTTCAGGAGCTGAAGGCCCTGGCCAAGGAGTTCCCGCAGTTGGGCGATGTGCGTGGGGCGGGCCTGTTCATCGGCTCCGATGTCGTGGTCCCCGGCACCACCGACCCCGACTACGCAACGGCGGTCCGCATCATCGAGGAGATGCGTGAACGTCACGTGCTCACCTCGCTGTGCGGCCCGTACGGCAACGTGCTGAAGATCCGCCCGCCGCTGGTGTTCAGCGAAAGCGATGTTGATTGGTTCATCAGCTCCCTTCGCGATACGTTGAAGAGCCTCTAGACGCCGGGCTTGGTGCCCTTGGGCACCATGCGCGAATAGGGCATTGGACCCTGAAGCCGAGCCGTTGCCCGTTGGTGGGTGGCGGCTCGGTGCGTTTCAGCTCGGGCACGGCTCGTGCCAGCCGCATCGCGCGGACCGTGTCGCGGTGAGCTCCACCCGGGCGTGGGCAGGGTGCTCGCGCCCGGGCTTCCCATTGAATGGAGGCCGGGTTATTTCGAATACTTATAAGGTATGTTCAAAACGATATCGAAGGGGTATTGGTTTCAACCCCTCCTGGTGCTTAGAATTGACCGTAGTGAACGTGTTATACGCGTTTAACGAGGGAATTCATAACTAGGGGGAATATCTATGGACTTCGAATTCACGCCCGATCAGGAACTGTTCATCGCCAGTGCCAAAGAATACGCCGAAAAGTACTTCACGCCCGAGGCCGTTAAGCAGGCCTACGAGGTAGATCACCATATCAGCCTGGAAGCTGCCATGGCGTTCCGCGAGCTCGGCTTCATGCACCTTGGCCTGCCCGAAGAAGTGGGCGGCATCCCGTGCGAAAAGCTCACCCTGGTGGTGCTCATGGAAAAGCTCCACGAGTTCACCGGCTGCGTGCTTCCCTTCCAAACCGACTTCAACTCCATCATGGACGTTATTGAGTTCGGCAATGAAGAGCAGCAGAAGAAGATCATGGACGTGGTGAACAATGTCGAGTGCACCAGCGTCGCCGTCACCGCAATCTCCGAGCCCGGCGCCGGCTCCGACAACAACGCCATGACCTGCGTCACCGTAAAGCAGCCCGACGGCACCTACCTGCTGAACGGCCAGAAGACCTGGGTTACCCTGGCTCACCTTTCCCAGTACACCATCCTGGTCGCCAAGGACGAGGATCCCTCTTACGAGAACAACAACTACTCCCTGTGGATGATCCCCAACGGCATCGAGGGCTACACCTACGGCGGGCTCGAGAAAATCGGCCAGCAGATCGTTCCCTTCGTGGATTGCTTCTTCGACAACGTGGTCCTTACCGAGGACATGCGCCTTGGCAAGCCCGGCGAAGGCTGGAAGCTCCTTATGAAGAAGCTCGAGTTCGAGCGCTGCCTGGTTGTTGCGCAGGCGCTTGGCCAGGCCCAGGCCGTCATGAACGAAGCCGGCGCCTACTGCTCCGAGCGTATCTGCTTCCAGAAGCCCATCGGCCACCTCAGCGCCATCCAGCAGCACTTGGTGGAAATGGAGACCATCCTCGACAACGTGCGCACCCGCCTGTACAAGGTAACCTCCATGCTCGACAAGGGCCAGTCCACCCGCTTGGAGTCCGCGCTGCTGAAGGCCTATGCCTGCAAGAACCTCACCAAGGTTGCCGAGCATGCGCTTTCCATCTACGCCGGCATCGGCTACACCAAGGAAATCAGCGCCGGCCGCATCTGGAACGACCTTAAGGGCTACGAGTTCGCCGGTGGCACCAACGAGATCATGGACTACATCGCCGGCCGTCAGCTGGTGAAGAAGTACAAGAAGTAACTCTCCGCCTTCCAATCGCCGCTCGCAAGCCGAGCGCAAACCGTTGACCCTTGTGCCGGATTCCGACACATACAGAAGCCCCATCGCCTGCCGAACCCTTCGGGCGATGGGGCTTCTTGCGTTCCTGCCCGCGCCAACCGCGCTCCGGCCAACCCACGCCCTGGCCGTGTGTTGTTCTTTCGCCCGGCCCTTCCACTGCCGTCGCGCTCGCGTCACTTCCCGCCGCATCCGTGCGCCTCGGCCGCATCGCCCGTGGATTCGCTTTAGCCCGCTAAAGCGCCCTTGCACGCCGTTCACGCCGCCCAGTGCCCCTGTTTCGTGTTTGTTAGCCTGTATGTAACCAAAAGGTAACGAACGGGTGGGCATAATGCATGAATCGTTTCCCCCGACGCGAAACGAGGCGTAGCTCTTACCCAGCAGTGATACGCGGGATGTTCCCAATCAACGAAACTTCGGTTTCGCTGCCTAATTGCCCCAGGCATCGAAGCCGCAGCTTCGCAGGCTCGCCTCGCGCAGCGCTGCCCCATTGCTTCCGATCGCGTCACGACAAAGAAAGGACGCAGCCATGGAAGCATTCATCGAATCCTTCTCTGCGGGCGTCGACGCAGTCGACAGCTTCGTGTGGGGTTGGGCTCTTATCTGGCTTTTGTTGGGCACCCATCTCTTCATGACCATTCGCACGCGCTTCATCCAGCGCAAGATCCCGACGGCTATCAAGCTCTCGGTTTCCAACAACGACCCCTACGCCGAAGGCGACATCTCGCAGTTCGGCGCACTTACCACCGCGCTTGCCGCCACCATCGGTACCGGCAACATCGTCGGTGTTGCAACCGGCCTGCTCTGCGGCGGCCCGGGCGCCATCTTCTGGATGTGGATCACCGGCGTGTTCGGCATCGCCACCAAGTACTCCGAGACCTACATCTCCATGAAGTACCGCGTTAAGGACGAAAACGGCCGCATGATCGGCGGCGCCATGTACGCGCTCGAGCGTGGCTTCAAGAACAAGACCATCGGCAAGATCCTGGCCGTGCTCTTCGCGCTGTTCACCGCCATCGCCTCCTTCGGCATCGGCGCTTCGGTGCAGTCCAACTCGCTGGCCGGCGCTCTTACTTCCACTAGCCTTATCCCCAACGCCGCCGACATCCCCACCTGGGCAATCGGCATCGTGGTAACCGTGCTGGTGGCCATCGTCATCATCGGCGGCCTGAAGAACGTTTCCCGCGTGTGCGAGAAGCTGGTTCCCATCATGGCCATCTTCTACGTGGTGTGCTGCCTGATCATCATCGGCATCAACGGCCAGTACCTCGGTGAAGCCGTTATGACCATCCTCACCTGCGCCTTCACCGGCCAGGCCGCATTCGGCGGCGCGGTTGGCTCCGGCATCATGCTTGCTCTGCAGTACGGCTTCAAGCGCGGCCTGTTCTCCAACGAGTCCGGCCTTGGCTCCGCACCGTTGGTTGCCGCTTCCGCTGTATCCAAGAACCCTGCCCGTCAGGCTCTGGTCTCCATGTCCGGCACCTTCTGGGACACCGTCATCATCTGCCTCATCACCGGCCTGATGCTGGTAACCTCCCTGCTTGCCAGCCCCGATTTGGCCGCCATGTACAACAACACGGTCCTGGCCAGCAACGACATGTCCTACGACACCGTGCTCGGCATCTTCTCCGGCGGCGCAGCGCTTGCTACGGCCTGCTTCGAGACCATCCCCGTCTTCGGCCCGTTGGTACTCGCCGTCGGCCTGCTCACCTTCACCTACTCCACCATGCTCGGTTGGTCCCAGTACGGCGACCGCGCCATCACCTACCTGGTGGGCACCAAGGGCATCCGCCCCTACCAGGTCATCTTCCTTCTCTTCGTGTTCTGGGGCTGCATCGGCGGCGGCGACCTGGTCTGGAACCTCTCCGACATCTCCAACGCCCTTATGGCTGTGCCTAACTGCATCGCAGTCCTGGTTCTTTCCGGCGTCATCGCCCGCGAGACCAAGCACTGGGTATACGAAGGCCGCCTCGAGGAAGAGGACACCACTCCCATCCCCACGGTGAAGGACATCGACGAGGCCGGCGCCCCGAAGATCATCGCCTAGGGCATGCGGAATCGTAACTATATATAGTTAGCGAAACCCATCGAGCGGAAGCTCATCAAGCGGCTTGGTTGCCGGTAACGTCAGCCAAGCCGCTTTTCTGTTCCCTGCGCCCGTTGCGGCGGCGGAAACAGGCAAGCGGCATTCCTTCGCCCGTTCGTCACTATCCGCCAGTGACCGTGTGCGGAAACCCGCTCGCCAATAGCGAGGTGCCGTGGCGCATCGCATGCTTACGATGAAATTTGTTCAAGTCCCGCGCTCAAGGGCGCATCTGCAAAAGAACCTACTGGAAGGTTGACATGACCGAGTACAACGAACTCACCCCCCAGCTCATCGACCAGCTGAAGGCTATCGTCGGTGAAGACAACTGCCATGCCGGCGAAGCGGTAAGCGAAGACTACTCGCATGACGAGATGCCCATCTACGGCACCAGCATGCCCGAGGCCGTCTGCTTCCCCGAAAACACCGAGCAGGTTGCCGCAATCATGAAGCTCTGCAACGAGAACAAGATCCCGGTAACCGTCCGCGGCGCCGGCACCGGCCTGGTCGGCGGCAGCACCCCGCTCTTCGGCGGCGTTGTTCTCTGCACCATGCATATGAACCAGATCCTGGAATACGACATGAACAACCTGTTCGTTCGCGTTCAGCCCGGCGTTCGCCTGTGCGACCTTGCCGCCGATGCCCTGGAGCACGACCTTATGTATCCCCCCGATCCCGGCGAGAAGACGGGTTCCTTGGGCGGCAACGTTTCCACCAACGCCGGCGGCATGCGCGCCGTTAAGTACGGCACCACGCGCGACTACGTGCTTGCCATGAAGGTCGTCCTCCCCACCGGTGAAGTGCTCGACCTCGGCCGCGCCGTTTCCAAGACCAGCTCCGGCTACAGCCTGCTGAACCTCATCATCGGCTCCGAGGGCACCCTGGGCGTTATCACCGAGCTCACGCTCAAGCTCATCGCCAACCCCAAGGAAGACATCAGCTTCATCCTTCCCTTCGAAGACCTTGAAACCGCCATCGCCGCCGTGCCCAAGATCAAGCTCGCCGGCCTGGACCCGCAGTCCATCGAGTTCATGGAGCGCGACATCGTCGATTCCTCCGCGAACTACACCGGCAACAAGATCATCCCCACCAATGTCGATGGCCATGAGGTAGGCGCCTACATTCTGGTAACCCTCGACGGCAACGACCAGGACGAGATCTTCCAGCGCGCAGAGACCCTGGCGGAAATCGGCGACGAGATGGGCGCGTTCAACACGCTCGTTCTTAGCCACCCCGACGACAAGCGTCAGGTATGGGCTGCCCGCAGCGCCTTCCTTACCGTTATCGAGGCCGATACCGAGCACCTCGACGAGATGGACGTCGTCGTTCCCGTAGACAAGGTTGCCGAGTTCCTGGAGCACGTGCACAAGATCGGCGAGAAGCACGGCGTGGGCATCCGCTCCTTCGGCCATGCGGGCGATGGCAACCTGCACATCTATGCATGCGCCAACGGCGTAGACCAGGATGTGTTCCTGGAGCAGTCCAAGAAGGTAATGAAGGAAAGCTACGAGAAGTGCACCGAGCTGCGTGGCCAGGTTTCCGGCGAGCACGGCATCGGCCATGCGAAGAAGGAGTATCTGCACGATTCCGTGGGCGAAAAGGCTATTGGCCTCATGGCCGGCATCAAGCAGGTGTTCGACCCAAACTTCATCCTGAACCCCGGCAAGGTCTGCAACTAGGCGAACTGCAAGCGCCAGCCGCAAGCGGGCCACAGGCAAACCAACACCATATATACAGTAGGGAGGGAGCCGAAAGGCTCCCTCCCTTTGTGTACAGGGCGAGGCTGCGCCACGGCAGCCCGCAAGCTGAAAGCCCCAGCTCCCGGGCGCGGCCTGTGGGCCTGAAAACTTTTTCAAAAAAGTTGTTGACAGGGGCATTGCATGAGAGTAAATTACTTTCTTGCGCGAACGGCACAGCCGCTTCGCAGCCGGGGCCGCAAGGCCCGGG
>CAVHGQ010000070.1:0-4722 GCA_963635335.1 Candidatus Melainabacteria bacterium
TGCTCGGGCACGCCGATGATGAACACCTCTTGCGGGTTCTCCGCGTCCAGGTAGCCCAGGTTCACGTCGATGAACTCCACCCCGGCCATGATCTTCAGCTGCTCCTTCACGCGGCGGCGCCCCTCGATGGCGTAGTCCAGCAGCCAGCGCACGTCTTCCTTGCCCATGCGCTCGTCGGGGAACAGCAGCTTTGCCAGGCCGCTGAAGGTCTTGCGCACGGCTATCTCGTCGCGCTTGTTGAAGTCGCTGTTCAGGCGGAAGTAGCGGTCGATCAGGTGGGTGAAATCCTTGCGGCGCATCTCGCGGCAGAACTCGGACAGGCAGTCCGTGATAAGCCCGTAGCGCCCGGTGAGCAGGTCGGAGCGCATCTTCGGCACTTCCCACCCGGGCAGGTAGCAGTGAATGCGGTCGAAGAACGCGGAATCATTGTTGAATTCGGGCGGGAACGGGTCGAACAGGTGCGTGGTTTTCAGCACGTTCTGCACCGAGTCGTTGATGTTGCCCTCGAACACCATGGAGGCATCGGCGTTTATCTGGTCGCGCCCGCGCGCGTAGCTGCCGCTGGCCATGAAGTCCTTCATGATCTGCACGGCGTTGGTGTCGCGGAAGCGCATGCCCGCCACCTCGTCGAAGGTGACACAATCCCAATGGCCCACCAGGCCCACGCGGTCGGCGCGCTGCGAGTTCATGCGGCCGAACAGGTTGGCCGTGGTGGTCTGCCCGCCGGAAAGCAGGATGGCGTAGGGCGAAACCTCCTTGTAAATGTGGCTCTTGCCGGTGCCGCGCGGCCCCAGCTCGCACAGGTTGTAGTTACGCTCGATTAGCGGAACCATGCGCTCGGCGAAGTGAAGGCGCTCGCGCTCGGTGAGCACGTCGGGCTCGTAGCCGGCAGAGCGCAGCACGGCCGCCAGCCATTCGTCGCGCGCGAAGCTCTTGCGGCAATCGATCATGGCGTCCAGGTCCAGGTTGGGCATCTGAATGGGCGTAAGGCTTACCACGCGGAACGGGGAATCAAACGGCCTGCGCTTCTTATTCACCTTCTTCGCGCGCGGCGCTTGCTCGCCGAACGGGTCTATGCCGAAATCGTCGTCCTCGTCGACCACGCGGCGGTACTCGATGCGCATGATGGCCCAGATGCCGCCCTGCAAGATCTTGCTGTAATTGCGCACGTATTCGGCGGGCATCACGAACGGCTCGATGGTGAGGTTGGCGAACGACGCCACGTACATGTCCTCATATTCATCGAGATGCGCGGACACCTTGTCGATGATGGTGTACTGTCCCAGCTCGCGGATCTTCGACTTGATGCGCTCCGATTCATCGGGGCGCACGTAGTTTTCGGTAAGGATCTTGCGAATGCGCTCCAGGCCCTGGCTTACTGCCTCATCGTCGGAAGAAGAGCAGTACATGCCCAGCAGATACTCCAGCACGAAGGTAGGCACGTTGGCGCCGCGCTTCATCATGGACGTAAGGTCTTTGCGAACGATCTTGCCGGCGAAGTTCTGCAGCAGCTTCTGGTCCACCGCGTCCAGCTCGCCGGGAGCGATGGCCTCCTCGGCCGCAGCATCGGCTGCCACTGCTTCGGGCTGCTCCCCTGTGCCACCAACCGCGAAATTCAACGAACCAACGCACTCTTCCACTATCTGGGCAAAGGGGTTCTCCCCCGCTTCCGCAGATGCCGCATCGTTGCCCTTGCTATCCAAATCGAAATCCATCGCTTATCCTCCATCATCCAAAACCGCGCGGCAGCAGCCACCGCCGCACTACGCACGCTCATCGCCAGCTCGTGCACGCTACAGCCAAGGCAAGCGCATCGCCATCGCACGGCCTACGCTCGGCCCGCGCTCGGCGAACCACCGCCACCCCGCGCCGGCTGCCGCCAACAATCCCACGCCTCAAGCGAAGGCAGGCCGCTCGCTAGAACCCGAAATCAACCGCGGGGGCGAACGCCACATCTATGGTGTAGGCTTCGCGCCACACGATGTTGCCGCTCTGCCGCTCGCGCGCTACCAAGTAATACGTGCCCTTCGAAGAGAACTGCCCGGTGGACCTAAGCGAGAAGCTGGCCTTCATCACGCGCGCCTGCGCATCGGGCGATGTCTTGTCGGCATGAGCCTTCACCACGTCGCTCACCTCGTTGCCCGAGGCATCGGTGAACACCAGCTCGTATTCGCAGGGAAGCACCTTGCCAGCCACGGGCTGTTCCTGCATCAGCGTTACCGTGCACAGCAGGCTGGTGATGCGGCGCGTTTCCGAGAGCACCTTCAGCGTTGCCGCCTGGTTGTCCTCGAATTCCTTGGAGCGCACGCCCACCTTCCTGAAGCCGATAACCGGCACGCAGGTTTCCTGCAGGCTCACCCCGCCGTGCACATAGCGCGAGGTGCCGCCCGGGCGCTTGATGCGCACGCTCTGGCGCGGGGCCAGGCCAACGAACCCGCCGCCCTGCATGTCGTGCATGCCCATGGTTATGAACAGCTGCGCGTCGGGGTTCTCCGAATCAAGCCAGCTGGCATCAAGCTTTTCTTGCTGGGCCACGATATGGCGCTTGCCGGAAATGGAAGGCGCATCGGGAAGCGAAACCCTGCCAACGCGCTCGCATTCGGCCAGCTCGTGGCGCGTGTACAGGAAGCCGTGGTCGGCCGTTATGACCACGCGCGCCGCCGGAACGTCGGAGCAGATGCGCTTGGCCAGCGAGCACAGCTCTTCCACCGTGTCGGCGCAGGCGTCGAACACATCCTGCTCGGTGGCAAGCTTCTCTCCCGTGCTGTCTATCTTGTTGTGGTACAGGTACACCAGCCCCGATTCCTTCAGCAACGCCTTGCGCTCGGCACTGGAAAGCTCCAGATACTCCTGCGCCCGCAGCGCCCGCGCGCTGGGCATCGCCTTCTGCAGCACCGCCTGCCGCTGCGCCGTGGAAACAGTGGGCATACCATCGGCCATCACCGCGCCCGTTTCCCAGTCAAGCTGAAGCCCGCGCTGGGGCAGCAGCGCCGCCATACCGAACTCGGTTACCGAGGGGAACATAGACTGCATACTGCCCAGCTTCACCTTGGCGCCGCGCTCGGCATCCAGGCTTTGCCACACTTCGCGCCCAACCTCGTAGCGCAGCGCGTCGGAGATTACCACCACCGTGCACTTGGCCATGTCGCTGAATTCCGGCAGCGTTTCCAAGTAGAACTTGCGCTGCTGCGGAACCCCTTCGGCGAACCCGCATTCGGCCCACTGCTCTTGCGCGGCACGCACCCAGCAGTCGTTCACCTGCGAAAGGTACCAGTTCGAGTACAGCGATTCCGCCCAGTTCATGGCTTCGCGGGCAGGTTCCTCCAGCGCAACCGATGCGGCCTTCTGGCAGTCGGAATAGGCTACGCACAGGCGGCGGTAGGCAGCATCCATCTGCCACCAGCTGCCCTCGTATTCACGCCACACCTCCAGCGGCTTTGCCAGGTGGAAGCCCGAGGCTTGTTCCTTATGGAAGGCGTCCATGGCAACGGCCGCATCCAGCAAGCTGAAGTAGCTGGCCACGCGCTTGTGCCAGGAAAGGCTGTGGCGCGCAGCGATGGCGTTGCGAGCCTCTTCGCCGCGGTCCGCCCCGCTGGCCACCGAGGTGAGCAGCTGCGACAGGATGGCCTCGTTTATGCATGGGAACACGTCGCAGCCCATAAGCGCATCCAGCGGAAGCTGGGCGAAGCGCTGCGGCAAGCCGCATGCATCTTCCACCTGGCGCGATATCTCGAACAGGTCGGCCGCCACATCTTCGCCGGCAGCGCGGTCCCAGTCTTTCACGATCTCCATGCAGAACGGCGCGTAGTTTGCGGCGATGCGCGGCTCCAGCCCAACCAGCGCGCTTTGCGGCATGGTGAGCGATGCTGCCGTAACGAAGATATGCGACGCCAGGTTCACCAGGGTATCGCGCCCATCAAGCTCGCCGGAAAAGCCCGTGCGGCGCGACACCAGCGCGGCCAGCGTTTCCATCATGTTGTTCTTCGAAACCGCTTCCAGCGCGGAGCCATCTTCCGCATGCAAGGCGCGCAGGAACTGGCGCACCACGAACCCAACGCCTGCTTCCTCGGGGCACTTCGCCCCCAGCAGCACCGCAAGGATCCCCAGCTCAACCTGCTCGTTCGACACGGGCGTGGGCACGCACTGGCTGAACTTGCGCAGGCGCTGCTTCGACTGGAAGAACGCGCGATGCTTGCCCAGCGCACCGCGCACCGCCTCGGCGTCGGGGGCGCCCAGCTCGTCGGCCAGAAGCGAGATGAAATCGGCTTGGAAGTGGTCGGCGTACAGCTCCACATCGGCCAGCCAGTCGCCATCGATGTTGCCGCGTGCTCGCTTGCGGTACAGCAGGATGTCGTTTTCCACGTCGTCGCGCGCGATAAGGCGCTTCACCGTGAACATCACGCCGTCTTCGGCCTTCACGAAGCGCACCGCCCGGGCAAAGCCCTCGCCGGCAGGCATCAGCGCATCAGCCGCACCGGCGTCGTCGAACCCCGTTTCAGCAAGCGCGTCGAACTGCTGCTCGAACTCCCCTTCCGGGTCGTGCCACACCACCACGCGCCTGTTGTAGAAATCGGGCAAAGGCTGCGCAAACCGCGCCTTCAACTGCTGCAATACATCAACTTGAGCCATTGTTTACTTCACTTTCGCCAGCACGTCTTGGAACTTCGCGTAGTTAACCTTTACGCCGTCGTCCAGGTCGATGGATATCATCTGGTCGGCCAG
>CAVHGQ010000070.1:4987-7887 GCA_963635335.1 Candidatus Melainabacteria bacterium
CGCTTCTTGTACGTTTTGCAGTGGTCTTTGAAGAACTCCTTCAGGAAGTACGTGCGTATAACCTGGCGCGAAGATCCCTTGCCGCCCAGAGCATCGGCAACGAACTGCAGGTTCTCCTCCAGCGTTTCGTCGCCGTAGGCCGCGCGCATGAACACCACGAAACGCCCCACAATGTCGTCGTCGAAGTACTCTTCGTCGGTGATGGGGATAACGTTGTCGTCGTCGGGCATGAAGCTCACGTTGTTCGGCTGGGGCATCTTGGCCAGGTAGTCTTCCAGCGTTTCGCCCTGGTTGGCCAGCACCAGCCCGTCCACATCCAGCGAGTAGCGGCCGAACATGCAACCCACCGCGTAGCTGATAAGGCTGGTAACCTCGTCGCGCTTGGTGCGCACATAGCGGTTGCCCTTGTACGATTCGGGGATTTCCTCTTCCGTGTCGAAAATGCGCGCCACGGAAACGTACTTGTCCTCCACTTCGATGGGCACCTCGCCCACCATGTTGTATATCTCCGCGAAAATGCGGTTCAGCTCTTCCTCGTTCGCGCGCAGCTGCTCGAATCGCTGGTTCACTTCGGCCTTGCGGGCCTCGTACTTATCTGCAAGAAGCGTTGCCATGTGCTTCACCTTTCCTTATTGCTTCGCGGGTTTCTTCGCGTTTGTGGGTTCGTTCGTGCTTGCGGGTTTCTTCTGCTTCGCCGTCACCTTCGGCGGGAACCGGTCCGCCTGGTAAGCCTTCAGGTAATCCAGCGCCTGTTGCGCACCGGCGTCCTTCGCCGCCTGGATTGCCTCGTTGATGTTCGTCGGCTTCACGGCGCCCAGCCTGTCCAGCAAGCCAAGGCCATCCAAGTCGTTCTTGCGCGCCGCCACCTGTACGGACGCTTTAGCGAACCTGCGCAGGTAGGCCTCGTAGATCTCGCGCACTTCCGGCTCTAGGGAGATTGGCCATAGCAGCCGGTTGATTGCCGCCTTTATCTTGGATTCCCTGTTGGGAAGCTTGGTGAATATCGCATCCAAAGCTGGGAAATGGAACGTGGCATTCCTGCCCCAGGCCGATACCAAGATGTTGATCACGGTGCGGGTGGCCGAATACACCGGCATATCCACGCGGTACTTCACCTTGCCTGTTTCGGCAGAGCGCACGATGACCTCATGATCGGTGCCCATAGTGTTCTGCGTCCAGCTAGCGTATTGGCCGTTGAAAATACGGTCGTGGTCGGACTCGAGGGTCATCCAACCGGCATCGCCGTTGCGCTGACCAGTGCTCGTATCAATCTTTTCGCCAGCGCTGGCAGAGTTGTTGTCCAAGGTGTCGTAGACGGTGATCCGCTGCCACCCCGCAAAGGCGCCCCTCTCTACATGCTCGACGCTAGGCGGCACCACCACGCTTGCCGGCGGCCTGCCATAATCAAGGCGAGAAAACGCTTCCGAGCCAATAACCTTAAGGGTTGAAGGCAGTTGGACCGATTCGATTTCCGTCATCGAAAACGCATGAAGGGCCACCTCTTCAACGCCTTCGGGGATTACGATCTTGGCACCATCCCTATACAGATTGCCGCGGCTAATCCGCATCGGAACAACGGTTATGCCGTGCCTACGATAGGCTTCCAGCAACGCTTCGCGGTTCCACTCAATGGCAGTGGAAGCGTCTATGCCCTCGCCGTAGCCGGCATCCAAAAACGCCATAATAACCTCTTCATCAAGCGTTTCGCAAAGAGCCTGCATGCCCTCGTAGCGCTCGCTGCGAATGCTGATGAAGTCCTCCACTTCGTGGCTATACAAATGAACCGGCGCGTTACCGCAGGGCTCCAAGCCCCGTTTCGCCGCGTAGAGCAGCATGTCCTTGTCGTTTCGCACGTGAATGCGCAGGTTGAAGCCGTTGGCCAGCCCCCAATCTATGCCTGCCCTGGTGGCATGGCGAAGGTCTACCGTGCCCCTTGGCCTAGCCACGCCTTGCTGCAACAGGTAGTCGCCGATATCGAATCGCTGGCGCTCGATAACGTTCTGCCACATAGCGGGCAGCTCGCCCATCAGCTTGCGCGTAAGGGTAAGGTTCTTGGTGCCCAATCTTTCGAAGGCGTAGCGGTACACATCGAAGTCGCAGTTGTCGCTGAAATCGTCGAACGCGAAGGAAACGCCCTTGGAAGCCAGGTAGTCTACGTGGCTGAAACGCCAAGCCGGAACATGCCCACGTTCGCAATACTGAGGCTCAACCGAACCAACATGGCAGATGCTGAAGGGCATGCGGCATTCCAGCAGAAAATCGATGCAGTCGTATGCGGAATTCTGCATCAGAAATCCCATGAGATCGTAGACGACGTACGCATCGCTGTTATGCAGCGAAAAATCCAGCCCGCCGCTGGTTTTGACCCGCCGAAGAAAGCAGATGTCGTTGCAGTAGGCGTAGCAAAGCGTTAGCTCGATATTGCCACCATCGAACACATGCCACCCTTTGGGCAGAAGGAAATCCAGCACTTCCTTGGCGAACTGCAGCTGAGCTGGCGTGTTCGTAGGAGCCCCGTTGCGCAGCGTGGAAAAAAGACTACGCCGCACGTTGATGTCCCTGAAAACCATGGGAGGGAGGCTGTGGCGCCAGTATTTATAAACCGAATCCTCGACAAACCCGCCTAAGCCATCTATGAAGTTGAACTTTTCCTGGAACCCCGCCTTGTCTGCCAGGCAAGCTTCAAGGAACTCGTCCCAACGGCCCCGGTATGCGGCTTCATGCATTTCGCGATCGTTCGGCAACTTGCCGTTCATCTTGGCAACGTAGCTTTTCAAGTCCTCCACAGAAGCAGAAGGAGATTCAAGCAAATCCATGAATTTGCGCGTCTTCAACAACGTCCAGTTCATAGCAGCGCCCCCGTGGTATAACTATCCCAGCGCTCCGCAAGGAGGGTTGTC
>CAVHGQ010000071.1:0-7702 GCA_963635335.1 Candidatus Melainabacteria bacterium
ATGGACCGTTAGCTTAGTTGGTAGAGCAGGGGACTCTTAATCCCAAGGTCCGGGGTTCGAGTCCCCGACGGTCCACCATTTGAATTCAAAGCTCCAGCAATGGGGCTTTTCTTATATTGTTATGGTTCCTGCAAAGTGTCGGGGACTTGAATCGATGAGGTGGATTTCCGTGAAGAAAACGTGCCAGTGGCACGTTTTTAGGAAATCGGCCGCCGGCGCTTGCGCCAAGGCAAAGAGGGAGCGAAGCGACCGGGAGTCCCCGACGGTCCACGCGCCCCAACCTCATTCCTTTGTTCATTTTGTCCAGCTTAAGGCTGCATTCCTTTTGCGGCGCTTCTTTTCGATACATTAAAGAAGTGAATATGTCCCGGCCGAAAGGATGCCTATAGTGGAAGCTTTTGAACTGATCCTGCTCTTGATGCTCGCCGTTCTTCTGTCTTCCATCCTCGACCAGCTTGTGCCGCGCGTCTCTTCGCCGCTTATTCAGATTGCCCTGGGCGTTTGCATCGCCCTTCTAGCCATCGCGCCCATCGAGGTCAATATCGACCCTGAGCTGTTCCTGGTGCTGTTCATAGCGCCGTTGCTGTTCAGCGACTCATTAGAGGCCGATAAGAAGAACCTATGGGACGATAAAGCCACCATCCTCTCGTTCGCTATCGGCCTCGTCGTCGTTATCACGCTGTGCGTCGGCTTCGTACTGCATTGGCTGGTTCCCAGCATCCCGCTGGCCGCTGCGTTCGCGCTGGGCGCCGCCTTGGGCCCCACCGACGCGGTGGCCGTGCAGGCGCTGAAGAAGGAAGCGAAGCTGGGCAAGCGCGAAAGCGCCATCCTGCAGGGCGAGGCGCTTATCAACGATGCTTCTGGCGTTGTCTCGTTCCAATTCGCCGTCTCTGCGGCTGTCACGGGGGCGTTCTCCTTGGCAAGCGCCGCCACCTCGTTCGTCATCACGTTCTTGGGCGGCTTGGCGCTGGGCATCCTGCTTGCCGGCCTGTTCCTGTTCTTCACGCGCCGCATCCGCACTATGGGCTTAGACAACATCACGTTCCATGTGCTGTTCGAGGTGTCCATGCCGTTCGTCGTGTACCTGTTCTCGGAGCTGGTGGGCGTTTCGGGTATCCTGGCCGTGGTTGCCTGCGGCATCGTGTGGAGCATGTTCCGCGACCATAAGATCTCGCCGTACCAAAGCCGCCTGAACATCGCGGTCACCAGCGTGTGGAAGGCCATCGCCTTCACGTTGAACGGCATCGTGTTCGTTCTTCTGGGCGTGCAGCTGCCCAACGCCATGCAGTCCACGTGGGACAACCTGTACATCAACAACTTCGACCTTATCGGCTACGTGCTGTTGCTCACCGCGCTCATCGTTGGCCTGCGCTTCATCTGGGCGCTCATCATGGCGCGCCTGCTGGTGAACCCCGACACGGGCAAGCGCGACAAGCTCAGCCTGCGCATGATGAAGAACTCGCTTATCACCACCGTGGGCGGCCCAAAGGGCGCCGTGACGCTCTCCATCGTGTTCACCATCCCGTTCCTGCTGTCCGACGGCTCTTCGTTCCCGCAGCGCTCGCTCATCATCTTCCTGGCCTCGGGCGTGATCCTTATCACCCTGGTTCTGGCGAACTTCCTTCTGC
This sequence comes from Candidatus Melainabacteria bacterium, assembly GCA_963635335.1. GTDB lineage: Bacteria > Actinomycetota > Coriobacteriia > Coriobacteriales > Eggerthellaceae > Anaerotardibacter. The sequence goes on from CAVHGQ010000071.1 coordinate 1,629, forward strand.
CCATCCTTGCCCCGCGCGAAGACAAGCAGGCAAGCGATGAAGCCGTTGAAGAGCTGAACCGCACCAAGATCGAGATCCTGCGCACCGTTATCGAGCGCCTGATGGTGGATTCCTCCGACGAGAACGACCGCGAGACCAAGATCGTCGTTTCCTCGTACAACAACCGAATCAAGACCATCCGCTCCATGTCCGACATCGAAGAGCCGGCGGTTGCCTCGCTGCGTATCGCAGTGCTTGATTACCAGGCGGCGCATCTTATCGAGGCGGCCGAGCGCAAGGAAATCGACTCGTACGAGACGTTCGAGTACCTGAACAGGCTTTCGCGCCAGAAGCGCCTGATCGCCCATTCGAAGGACGCATCGTTCACCACGCGCTACCGTCTGATGCGCATCCGCTCCACGTTTATTATGATCCGCAGGAGCATCACCACGTTCTTCGGCCACGCCGTTTCGGTGAACACCGAGGCGATGGACAAGGTGCGCGAAGCATCCGAGCGGTACGCAATCGAGTACCTGCAAACGCTCGTTGACGACCCGAATTACGCTAGCGAGGTTGTGGCGAAGCTGATGATCGGCCACGAGCGCGCGCTTTCCGTGTTCGACAAGTCGGACGCCACCATTTCGTCCGAGGCCGTCGAGAACGCCGTGGTTGGCATCGAGGACATCCAGCGCCGCGGCCTTCAGTTCGAGCTTGAGGTAATCCAGGACTTCTACGCTTCGGGCAACCTCACGCGCGCCCAGGCCAAGGACATGCGCGACAACGTATCGCTCATGCTGCTCGACCTGGAAGAGAACGTGTAGGTGCAGCCTTGGATGAGGAACGCCTCCAGCGCATAAAGGACCAGCTGGCCAGCGTGCCCACCGAGCCCGGCGTGTACCTCTGGAAGAACGAGCAGGGCGAGGTCATCTACGTCGGCAAGGCGAAGCAGCTGCGCGCCCGCATGCGCCAGTACGTCAACTTCCAGGACGACCGCGCCAAGATACCGCTTTTGGTATCCCAGATCCATTCTTTCGAGTACGTGGTTGCGGCCAACGAGCACGAGAGCTTGGTGCTCGAGCGCAACCTCATAGAACAGTACGCGCCCTATTTCAACGCCGACTTCAAGGACGATAAAACGTACCCGTTCATATGCCTGACGAAGGGCGACGTTTTCCCGGCCATCAAGTACACGCGCGAAAAGCACAAGCCGACATCCCGCTACTTCGGCCCGTACACCGACAGCCGCGCCGCCCGGAACCTGGTGGACATCATCCGCCGCGTGGTGCCCATCTGCTCTTCGTCGTGCGCCGAATGGCGAAGGATGTGCCGTAAGCTTCAAGATGCCCCTTACGGCGAAGCCGAACTGAGCGACCGCCCGTGCTTCGACTGCCATGTGGGCTTGGCGCCCGGCGCTTGCTGCGGCCTCGTGACGCCCGACCAGTACCAGGTGCAGGTTCGCAAGGTTGAGCGCTTCCTTTCCGGTTCGCACAAGGAGTTCTTGGACGAGCTGAAGGAGGAAATGACCAGCGCCGCTTCCTCGCTCGATTTCGAGCGCGCCGCGCGCATCAAGTCGCGCATCGATACCGTGGAATCGCTGGCGCAGAAGCAGCATGCCGTTTCTTCCCATCGCCTGAACGCCGACGTCATCGGCGTGTTCCGCGAAGAGACCATCGCCGGCGTGGCGGTGCTGGTGCTGCGCGAAGGGCGCATCATGAACGCCAACGAGTTCATCTTCAACAAGGGCAAGGACGTTCCCGCCGCCGAGCTGCTGCGCATGTTCGTGCTGCGCTACTACGGCACCACCGAGAGCATCCCGCACGAGATCGTGCTGCAGGAAGCCCCGGAAGACGCCGAAGTCATCAGCGATTGGCTCACGGCCAAGCTCGACAGCGCGCATGGCGCCAAGGTGCGCTTCACGGTTCCGCAGCGCGGGGAGAAGGCCGCCCTCATGGAAATGGCCAACAAGAACGCGCGCCATGTGCTAATGCGCTACAAGGCCCGCAGCAGCTACGACGACGAGCGCATCAACGACGCGCTGCTGCAGCTGGAAAGCGCCTTGGCGCTGGACAGGCCGCCGCTTCGCATCGAGTGCTTCGACATCTCCACCATCCATGGCCGCTATTCGGTTGCCTCCATGGTGGTGTTCACCAACGGCCGGCCCGACAAGGGCCAGTACCGCCGCTTCAAGATCCGCATGGAATCCGAAGAGGCGAACGACTTCGCCATGATGAGCGAGGTGATGGCGCGCAGGTACTGCAAGGAGCGCCTGGAAGACCAGCGCTTCGGCAAGCGTCCCGACCTCATCATCTTGGACGGCGGAAAGCCCCAGCTGAGCGCCGCCATTGCGCAGCTGACCGAGCTGGGGGCGGGGGACATCCCCATCTGCGGCCTGGCCAAGCGCGACGAGGAGCTGTTCGTTCCCTGGCAGGAAACAGGACCTGTGGTGCTTCCCAGCGGCAGCGCCAGCCTGTACCTGGTAAAGCAGGTGCGCGACGAGGCCCATCGTTTCGCCATCACGTTCCACCGCGAGCTGCGCGGCAAGGGCATGACCACCAGCATCTTGGACGAGGTGATGGGCATGGGGCCGAAGCGCAAGAAGGCCCTGCTGCGCTCGTTCGGCTCGTTTTCGGCGCTGCGCAAGGCAACGCTGCAGCAGATCAAGGATTCGCATACCGTTCCCGACCAGGTAGCGCAGGACGTGTATGCTGTACTCAGGGAATACGAGGGCAAGAAGGAGGCTCACCCCGGGCGTTCGATAAAAACCCCTGATGAGCCCCATGAATCGTGAGGAGCTTCTATGGCAGCCGATGCTTTGGCTACTGATCCCACCCAAGAAACCGACGCGCCGGCGAACGACGGTCCCGATGTCGTCATCATCACCGGCATGAGCGGTGCAGGCCGAACAGAGGCTATGCACACGTTCGAGGACTTGGGCTACTTCTGCATAGACAACCTGCCGCCGAAGCTCATCATGAGCATGATCAGCTTGGCCAGCGTGCCCGGCCAAAGCGAGATCGGGCGCAAGCTGTGCATCGTGTGCGACGCCCGCAACCGCGAGTACTTCAACCACCTTATCGGCGAGCTGGAGAACATGAAGACCGCCGGCATCACGTTTCGCATCATCTTCCTGGATGCGCGCGACAACGTGCTCATCGCGCGCTACAAGGCGTCGCGGCGGCGCCACCCGCTGTGCATCAACAATTCCCGCAGCATCGCGCAGGCCATCGCCTACGAGCGCAACCTCATCAAAGCGCTTCTGAGCTTGGCCGATTCCTACATCGATACCTCCGACATGACCACCCGCCAGCTTCGCGAAGAGCTGCGCCGTTTGTACGCCAACGGCACCCAGAAAGATGGGCTGGATGTGGTGGTGTACTCCTTCGGCTTCAAGCACGGCGCTCCCACCGATGCCGACATCATCATCGACGTGCGCTTTTTGCCCAACCCCTTCTACGTGCCCGAGCTGCGCAGCCTTACCGGCATGGACGAAGCAGTGCGCGACTACGTGCTGGGACACGATGAAACCGACCGCTTTCTTACCGCCTGGGGCAACCTGTTGAACTGCGTTATGCCTGGCTATGTGGCTGAAGGCAAGCAGCAGCTGGTTATCGGGGTAGGGTGCACCGGCGGCCAGCACAGAAGTGTGGTTCTGGCCGAGAAGACGGGCGCGATGCTGCGCGCGCAGGGCTACAACGTGAACGTTTCCCACCGCGACATCGCCCTGGCCGACACTTCGAAGGAAGGGTCGCGATGAGCCTGTTCCCTGGAAAGCACGCTGCCCCCGGCAGTGGCTTCAAGCTCGATGAATCGGCCACGCAGGCGTTTCGCGCCATTGGGTCGCTGAAGTTGCCGAACCCGCTGAAGGCCGAGGTGGACCCCACGAAGCTGAAGGCTGTGGTCATCGGCGGCGGCACAGGTGCGCCCGTGTCCATCAAGACGCTTCTAGCCTTGGGCGTGCAGACTTCCGCCGTGGTAGCCATGGCCGACGACGGCGGCTCCACCGGTATCCTGCGCGAAGAAGCGCACGTTACCCCGCCGGGCGATATCCGCAAATGCCTGGCTGCGTTCGCCGCCAACCCTGACGACCCGCTTACCAAGGCGTTCAAGTACCGCTTCGACTTCGCGCGCAACCATACCTTGGGTAACCTCATGCTCTCGGCGCTGGAGAACGCCACGGGCTCGTTCCCCGAGGCCATCAAGATCTGCGGCCAGCTTCTTGGTGCGCGCGGTCATGTGTACCCGTCCACGCTGAACAACGTAACGCTGTGCGCTCGCACCCTGGACGGCCGCGTGCTTCACGGCCAGTCCGTTGCCTGCAAATCGTCCACGGCGCTGGAGCAGGTATGGTTGGAATCGCCGGACCGCTGCCTTCCGTATCTGGAAGCGCTGCGAGCAATCCGCCAGGCCGACATCGTGGTGCTGGGGCCTGGGTCGCTGTTCACGTCCATCATCCCGAACCTGCTGGTTCCGGGCATTGTCGATGCCATCCGCCAGTCGCATGCGCACACCGTGTTCGTGTGCAGCTTGGCCGACCAGCAGGGCGAGACCTGGGGTCTTTCCGCGCGCGAGCATGTGGAAGCGCTGCTCCGGCACGGCATGGCTGGCTGCTTGGATTACGTGTTGGTGCATTCTGCCGCCAAGCCCGCTGCCTCCCGGTTCTCTACAGGATCCTTCGAAGCGGTTGCCGGCGGCGCCAGCCAACAGAGCGCCATGGCCGAGCTTCGCGATGGCACGAACCTGGGTTCGCGCATCCGCCAAGTACGCATCTCGCAGGAAGACATCGACGCCATCCAATCGCAAGGCCCGGTTGTGCTGTTGCGCGATATGGTCGATCCGCAACGACCCACCTGGCACGACCCGAAGGCCTTGGCCGACGCGTTCATGGGGGTGTTCCGCCTATGTCGTTCACAACAGAGGTAAAAGACGAGCTGGTGCACGTGGAGCCGGTGTGCTCGCATTGCGACGCCGCCGCCTTGGCCGCGCTCATCCGCATCGAGGGCTCCATTTTCTTAAGCGGCGCGGGGCATTTCCGCCTGGAGATTTCCACCGATGCCCCGCAAGTGGCGCGCTTCATCATCAGCGCGCTGCACAACATGTACTCGCTGAAGACGGACCTTACCATGCGCCGCAGCGTGCTGCACAAGACGCCGAACTGGCTTATCGACGTTCCCGCGCAGCCCGGCTTGAACGAAGCGCTGAAAGAGCTGGGCATCATCGGCGAAGAGGGCTTGAAGCGCGGCATCGACCCCGAGCTCGTTCGCAAGGAATGCTGCGCCTCGGCGTACCTGCGCGGTGCCTTCCTGGGCAGCGGCTTCGTTTCCGACCCGCGCGGCGACTTCCACTTCGAGATCACCGTTGAATCGCAGACCATGGCCAACGACATCGTGGAGCTGATGGCGAAGAAGGGCATCAACGCGAAAGTGGTGGAGCGCCGCAGCACCCATACGGTGTACCTGAAAAGCGGCGCGGCCATCTCCAGCTTCCTGGCGTTCGTGGGCGCGCATCAAAGCGCCCTGAAGATGGAAAACGCCCGCGTGGTAAAGAGCGTGCGCAACGACGTGAACCGCCGCGTGAACGCCGAGCTGGCGAACCAGAACAAGACCCAGGCCGCTTCCGTGGACCAAGTAGAGGCCATCCGCACCGTGCTGGAGCATCAGGACATCAAGTCGCTGCCAAGCGCCCTGCAGGATTACATCCGCCTGCGCGTCACCTACCCGGATGCCACGCTGAAGGAGCTGGGGGAGCGCGCCAACCCGCCGCTGTCGAAATCGGCCATCTACCATCGCGTGCGAAGAATCGAGCAAATGGCGGCCAAGTTCCATTGATCGCCGAATAGTTGCCAATAACCGCCCAGATGCGCCCGAACCGCATTCGCGCAGTATGGGCGCAGTGCTCTTGCTATAGAATAATTTCGAGCGTGTTAAACGCGTTATTACTATGTCACAGGCATGAAAGGGGAGCCACATGGCAACCAAGGTTGGTATCAACGGCTTCGGCCGCATCGGCCGACTTGTTTTCCGCGCGATGGAGAAGGATCCTGCATTCGACATCGTTGCTATCAACGATCCTGGCAGCACGGAGGCAAACGCCCATCT
>CAVHGQ010000072.1:0-7694 GCA_963635335.1 Candidatus Melainabacteria bacterium
ACCAGCTTCGCAAGATCGCTGAGATCAAGATGCCCGACCTCAACGCCAACGACATTGAGGCTGCAATGGAGATCGTTGCCGGTACCGCTCGTTCCATGGGCGTCACCATCGAAGGCCGCGCACCTAAGACCGAGTATAAGGTTACCCGTCGTCTGCAGGCTCTGCTCAACGGCGAGGATGCTGGCGAATAAGCTTCACCGCTTTACGTTTGTAAATCAATGCTCCACCTGGGGCATGAGGTGGAAGGGTCTTATAGAAGCAAGATCCGTTATCACCACGAAAGGAATTTTGAATCATGGCTAACAAGAAGTACAAGGCAGCCGCAGAGAAGATCGAGGCCGGCAAGGTTTACAGCCCCATCGCTGCTCTTTCCCTGGTCAAGGAAATCGCATTCGCGAACTTCGACGAGACCGTAGAGGCTCACTTCCGTCTGGGCATCGACACCCGTCAGGCTGATCAGCAGCTCCGCGGCACCGTAAGCCTTCCCAACGGCTCCGGTAAGTCCGTTCGCATCGCTGTTTTCGCCGAGGGCGACGCTGCTCGCGCTGCTAAGGAGGCTGGCGCCGAGATCGTAGGTTCCGACGATCTGGTTGCAGAGATCCAGGCCGGCAACATCGACTTTGACGCTACGGTTGCCACCCCCGACCAGATGGCCAAGGTTGGCCGTCTTGGTAAGATCCTCGGCCCCCGCGGCCTTATGCCGAACCCCAAGCTCGGTACCGTTACTCCTGATGTAGCCAAGGCTATCAAGGAGCTCAAGGGCGGCCGTGTTGAGTATCGTGCAGACCGCTACGGCATCTGCCACGTAATCCTGGGCAAGGTTTCCTTCACGCCCGAGCAGCTGGCCGAGAACTACGGCGCTCTCTACGACGAGATCCTCCGTATGAAGCCCGCTTCCGCTAAGGGTCGTTACGTGAAGTCCGTTACCGTAACCTCCACCATGGGCCCTGGCGTTCCCGTGGACTCTAGCGTTAACCGCGATTACACCAACGCTCAGTAGTCAACGCTTACCATACCGTGACTGTGGCGCCCTCCATTTGGAGGGCGCTTTTGCGTTTTCGGGAGGGTTCGGCAGGGTAGGGGTGCCGGGTTGTAGTTGGTGGGTGTCTAGCCAAGGGTTGCAAAGTTCAGGGGCGTAACTGGGCTTTCGAATGGGGCATTAGTTCAAATTGGGGCTGCCGCGTTTGCTCAGGAGCTGGCTTCTCAGTTTGGGCTTTACTTTGTTGTTCCCCTGGTTTGACGGGGCGGCTGCCTGGGTAGGGTAGTTCGTGGGTTGTTGGCGTGGTCGTTCGTGAGGGCTGTTTGCGGGTTGTCTCGTATGGTCATTATGTTGAAATTGAGGGTCTTCAAGCTGGGACGATATAATGATTTTGGAATAAAAGATGCCAATCCTGAATCCTGGTATTCATATGGCTTTATTTGACGCATTCGGCGCGTCGATCGGAGGAACCAATGAGCGAAAAGACGCAGAAATCGAAGGAGCTCGCTGAAGAGGTTTTGAACCATGGCGAGATGCTCAACCAGGTTGTTGCCGCTCTTGCTGGATCTTCCCGTCGCAATCGCCAGAATGCCTCTGCTGTTCTTGCGCAGGTTGCCAAGATGAAGCCCGAGGCCTTGGCTCCCTTCTCCGATGAGTTCGTCGATGCGCTCAACCGCCCCGAGGCTCAGACCAGGTGGGAATCGCTCGATGTGCTAACCGAGCTGATCCCCATCGATTCACGCGCCTGCGACAAGGCCCTTGGCGGCGCTGAGGCTGCCCTTTTCGACGAGGACAACGGCTTCGTCCGCCTTGCAGCGGTTCGTTTCCTTTGCACGCTCGGCGCTACTACCGAGAATCGCTCCATGAAGGTATGGCCGCTCCTCGACGAGGCCATTCAGTGCTACCACGGCGACTTCGAGTACCAGGATATGCTAGTTGCCATCAACTCTTTCGCCGGCGGCAAAATCGCCCAGGAAGCCAAGGACGGCCTTCGCGCTCGCGTCGCCTTCGACGCCGAGCATGGCAAAGGCGCGCTGAAGCGCCGCAGCCAGCAGATCATCGACTCGCTTTCTTAAGCCCCGTAAAACGCTACGCTTACGTTAATTATCGTCGTTGACGCGTAGGCGCTTCCTTTTGCCGCTACGATATGGATTAGTCACTCGTCGGCAATGTGGATGTAACGTTGCCGTCTGTTCAATCTAGGAGCGTATTGATGGCAAGGCATACAGTTACCCTTATCCCTGGTGATGGAATCGGCGTCGAAACCTCCGCTGCGATGCAGCGCGTGGTGGAAGCCGCCGGAGCTGATATCGAATGGGAGGTTGCTGAAGCTGGCGCTCACATGATGGAGTCGAGCGGAACGCCACTTCCGGAGTCAACGATCGAGGCCGTTCGTAAGAACAAGGTTGCCATCAAGGGACCCATTACCACGCCGGTTGGCACGGGCTTCCGCAGCGTTAACGTAGCCTTGCGCAAAACGCTGAACCTCAACGTGTGCCTGCGCCCCGTTATCTCTATCCCCGGTGCCGGCGGAAGGTATCAGGACGTTGACCTGGTCATTGTCCGCGAGAATTCCGAGGACTTGTACGCTGGCATCGAATTCGAAGAGGGCAGCAAGGAAGCTGCCGACCTGATCGAGTTCTGTGCGGAAAAGGGTGCTGGCGTCATCCGCCCCGATTCGGGCATTTCCATCAAGCCTATCTCCATCACGGCTTCGGAAAATATCGTGCGCTATGCCTTCGAGTACGCCAAGAAGCACGGCCGTTCCAAGGTTACCGCAGCTCACAAGGCCAATATCATGAAGCACTCGGACGGCCTGTTCCTTGCCACGGCGCGCAAGGTTGCCGAAGGCTACGAGGGCATTGAGTTCAACGACAACATCATCGACGCATTCTGCATGAACCTGGTTATGGATCCCTCGCAGTTCGACGTCATCGTTTTCCCCAACCTGTATGGCGACATCGCCAGCGATTTGTGCGCCGGCCTGGTGGGCGGCCTGGGCATTGCTCCCGGCGCCAACATCGGCCCTGAATACGCCATCTTCGAAGCCGTGCATGGCTCTGCGCCCGATATTGCCGGCAAGGATGTTTGCAATCCTACCGCCGAGATCTTGTCTGCGGCCATGATGCTGGACCATCTTGGCGAGCTGGATATTGCCCAGAAGATCCGTGACGCGGTGCGCAAAGTATACGCGGAAGGCAAGCTGCTTACTGCCGATATCCGCAAGGCAACGGGGTCGGTCGAGCCCGGCTGCTCGTGCACCCAGTTCACTGACGAATTGGTTCGCATTCTTAAGGGTTAGCCTGCGAGGGCGAACCCCATGCAGCTGCCTGAGTGCAGCGTGCCGCACTAGAGCGATTACCGTTTAGAGGCTTGCAGATGGCCTCGGAAAGAAGGGTCTTTCATGTCCGATCGTTCCCAGACCTTGAAGGTTGGCGCATCCGAATACCGCTACTATCCGGTGAACCAGGTTCCCGGATACGAGAAGCTTCCGTACTCCCTGACGGTTCTGCTTGAGAACATACTGCGCAACGCCGAATCCGACGAACGTGCGCAGGAGCTGGCCGGCCGCTTGGTCGAAGCCGGCGCTTCCGGTGAAGTTGGCAGCGAGATCGAGTTCAGCCCAGCCAGGGTTCTGTTCCAGGACTTCACGGGCGTTCCGGTGTTCGTGGACTTTGCCGTTATGCGCGAAGCGTGCATGCAGCTTGGCGGGGATCCCGCAAGCATCAACCCTCAGGTGCCGTGCGACTTGGTCATCGACCATTCCGTTATCGCCGACGAGGCGGGTTGTGCCGGCGCGCTGCAGAAGAACATGGAGCTGGAATTCGAGCGTAACAAGGAACGCTACGAGTTCCTGAAGTGGGCGCAGGGCTCCTTCCGGAACGTGAGGATTGTGCCGCCGGGAGCGGGCATCTGCCATCAGCTGAATATCGAGCGCTTCGCCACAGTTGCCATGACCAAGGAAACCGAGCAGGGCACCTTGGCATACTTCGACACGCTGGTGGGCACCGACTCGCATACCCCCACCGCCAACGGCATCGGTGTGCTGGGCTGGGGTGTTGGCGGCATCGAAGCCGAAGCTGCGGCGCTGGGCCAGCCCATCACCACCTTGGTTCCCCGCGTGTACGGCATCGAGCTTACGGGCAAGCTTTCGCCCGAGGTGAGCGCCATGGACGTTTCCCTGACGTTTGCGCAGATGCTCCGCGCCGAAGGGGTAGTGGGCTGCTTCGTGGAGTGCTTCGGTGAGGGGTTGGCCAGCTTGAGCGCCACCCAGCGCGCCTGCGTTTCGAACATGACCCCCGAGTACGGTGCCACGTGCACACTGTTCCCGGTAGACCAGGCAACCCTCGATTATCTGCGCCTTACTGGCCGCAGCGAGGAGCAGATTTCCCTGGTGGAGGCCTACGCGAAGGCTCAGGGCTTCTGGAACGACCCCGCGGCGCCGGCGCGTTCGTACGCAAAGGTGTTGAAGCTGGATCTTTCCACTGTTGGCCGCAGCGTCGCCGGTCCTTCGCGTCCGCACGACCGCATCGACCTGAACAACGTGAAGAGCCGCTTCGAGGCCATTTGCGATGAGCGCTCGCTTGACCGCTCTAAAACCGTTTCGGTGGAAGTTCTTGGCCAGAGCTATGAGGTAACCCATGGCGCCTTGGCCATTGCCGCGGTAACCAGCTGCACCACGGCGACCGACGCCAGCATGATGCTTTCCGCCGGCGTCCTGGCGCGCAACGCCGCCAAGGCCGGCCTTCGCCCCAAGCCGTGGGTGAAGACCATCCTGGCGCCGGGCAGCCGTGCCACCGAGGACATCCTCGATGCGGCAGGCCTTATGCCCTCCCTGCGCGAACTGGGCTTCTATACCTGCGGCTTCGGCTGCATGAGCTGCATCGGCAACTCCGGCCCGGTTCTGCCCGGCATGCACGAGGTGGCCGACAAGGTCGAGCTTGCCAGCATCCTTTCGGGCAACCGCAACTTCGAGGGGCGTATCTCGCCCGACGTTTCCCAGAACTACCTGTGCGCTCCGGCGCTCGTTGTCGCCTATTCGCTGGTGGGCACCATGGACTTCGACTTCGAAACGCAGCCGCTGGGCGCCGATGATGCGGGCAGGGAAGTGTTCCTGCGCGACATCTGGCCCGATGCCAAGGAAGTGGCGGACCTTCTTTCCCGCTGCCGCACCAAAGAGGTGTTCGACCGCGCCGGCGAAGGCCTGTTCGACGGCGACGAGAGGTGGCAGTCCCTCGGCAAGGAAGCCAGTGACGTGTTCGCGTGGAACGAGGATTCCACCTACGTGCGCCGTGCCCCTTACTTCGATGGTATGGGCCTTCAGCCTACGGCGCCTGCCGGCATCAAGGGTGCCCGTGCGCTCCTGAACGTCGGCGACTTCATCACCACCGACCATATCTCCCCGGCAGGTTCCATCGCCGATGGCTCGCCGGCGGCGCGCTACCTGCAGGAACGCGGCGTGGCTCCGGCCGACTTCAACACCTATGGTTCGCGAAGGGGCAACCACGAGGTGATGATGCGCGGCACGTTCGCCAACGTGAAGCTGATGAACAAGATGGCAGACGGCAAGCGCGGCGGATGGACCCGCGATTTGCTGGATGGCCAGGTGAAGGCCGTATACGATGCCGCAGAGCACTACCAGCAGGAAGGCATCCCGCTGGTGGTTCTGGCAGGGAAGATGTACGGCAGCGGCTCTTCGCGCGACTGGGCGGCGAAAGGCCCCATGCTCCAGGGCGTTCGCGCAGCGTTCGCGGAAAGCTTCGAGCGCATCCATCGCTCCAACCTCATCGGCATGGGCATCCTGCCCCTGCAGTTCGAGGAAGGCCAGAGCGTCGAGGGCCTTGGGCTCGATGGCAGCGAGGTTATCACGGTGGGCGACATCGATTTCACGAACGGGTTGCCCAGCCCCAGCCATGTGCCGGTGACCGCGGTGAAGCCCGACGGCTCCACGGTGGAATTCACGGCGGTGGTTCGCATCGACACGCCCACCGAAGGCGAGTACTACTACAACGGCGGTATCCTCCAGTACGTTCTGAGGATGCTCGCCTAAACCTCCAGCGTTTTCAACAGAAAGGGCAGGGTGTTCGGCCTAAGGTCGGGCACCCTGCCTTTTTTCGTTGTTGCGTAACGCTTCAGGTAATATTGTTACTTAGCATTAATCCAGAGGGAGGAAACCTATGGCGGATCCTAATCAGCAAGGACCCATGAGCTGGGCAGACCTGCTCAGCCAGTTCGGCGGTGCTACGGGCGCTGGCGGTCAGGGGGGAGCCGGAGGGCGTTCGGGCGGTCAGCGCGGCGTTTCCGGCGATTTCGAGGTTATACGCAACCGATTTGCGCAGATGAGCAAGAAGGCCTTTGTCGTACTGGGCATCGTGATCCTTCTTATCGCGGCGTTCTGCTACTGGTGGTTCCATCCGCCCATCAACATCCACAGCCTTGACTTGTGGCTGTTCGTGGGCATCTTCATCCTGTTCCCGTCGTTCCTGGTTTTCTTCATCTTCTATCAGATCTACGACCGGGGCATGGGCAAGCGCGAGAAGAGCGAGCGCAAGTCGAAGCGCTTCCGTCACCTTATGGTGGTGCCGGTTGTGGTTGCCCTTATCGGCGTGCTGGGCGGCGTGGCTTCCCTTACGCTGTTCCCCGGGAATGCGGAAAAGTACTCCACCATCCTGAACACGCAGGATGCCGACTTCGCGCAGGACATCCAGCAGGCGGACTACTCCACCATCCCGTTCATCGACCGCGATTCCGCGGTGCTGCTGGGCAACCGCACCATGGGCACTATGGCCGACTACGTTAGCCAGTTCGAGATTTCCAGCCTGTATTCCCAGATCAACTACAAGGATGCGCCGGTTCGCGTAAGCCCGCTGAACTACGCCGACATCTTCAAGTGGTGGTCGAACCACGACACCGGCATCCCTGCCTACGTCATCGTGAACATGAGCACGCAGGACACCGAGATCGTGCGCCTTGACAACCCCATCTACTACTCCGATTCCGACCCGTTCTTCAACAACGTTGACCGTCATGTACAGCTGACGCATCCGTTCTACATCTTCGGCGAGAAGTCGTTCGAGATCGACGACGACGGCAAGCCCTACTGGATCTACCCGGTTATCGACTACACCGTCGGCCTGTTCGGCGGCGAAACCGTTTCCCGCGTCGTTCTGTGCGACGCAAGCTCTGGCGAGTGCCAGGACCTTGCCATCGACGAGGTTCCCCAGTGGGTCGACCGTGCCTACCCGGCCGAGCTGCTTATCCAGCAGTACAACTGGAGCGGCTCGCTTTCCGGCGGCTGGATCAACTCCTGGCTGGGCCAGAGCGGCGTGAAGCAGACCACGCCCGGCACCGATGGCCAGCTGGGCTACAACTACATCGCCAAGGACGACGATGTGTGGGTGTACTCCGGTGTGACCTCTGCCACTGCTGACAACTCCATCATCGGCTTCGTGCTCATCAACCAGCGCACGGCGGAATCGAAGTTCTTCGCCGTGGCCGGTGCTACGGAAGAATCGGCCATGAGCTCGGCGGAAGGCCAGGTTCAGAACCTGAAGTACGAGGCAACCTTCCCGCTGCTGATCAACGTGGACAACCAGCCCACGTACTTCATGGCGCTGAAGGACAACGCGGGCTTGGTGAAGAAGTACGCGATGATCGACATCCAGCGCTACCAGAACGTTGCGGTGGGCGACACGCTGGAGGAAACCGAGAAGTC
>CAVHGQ010000073.1:0-7670 GCA_963635335.1 Candidatus Melainabacteria bacterium
TGGACATGGGCATGATCCTCGTCACGCACACCCCGGCACTTGCCGAGCGCATAGCAACCAGAACAATCGATCTGACAAGCTAAGGGCCTTCGAGCGAATCGATCGCGAACGAAAAGGACTGCTCGATGCTCTTCGCCCTCGCTAGCCGCGCCGCCCCGTTCCAGCCCAAGCCGGAATGCGGCGCCGACAAAATGTAACCGGTTGTTTACAAACCGCTGCGTTGTGCGATAATCAATTAGTCAAAGGTAACTTTTGGTATCAAATGTTACCTATGACTATCTACGAGCTATTGGGATTGCGGTATTCGCCGCGTAAACGTGCGCACGGGTGACGTTTGTGTGGGCCGGGTTACGCAACAGCAAGCGCAGCAAGGAGTTGGCAAGCCTATGGAACTTACGCAGGATAATATTCGCCCGCTACTTGCGTCGCCCGTGTTCAAAGGCATCCCTGCGAAAGAGCGCTTGGATTTGCTGCGTGAAATAGAAGCACGCATCATCGAGCTGCCAGAGGGGCAGTTGCTGCGTCGCGCTGGCGACCGCATGGACTTCTACCCGGTGGTTATATTCGGAAGCGTGCAGGCCAGCATGCCGCAAGGCGGGCAGGATCGCCCGGTGGCGCACTTTGGTGAGGGCGAATCCTTTGCCGAGGCCGTGCCCGCAACGCTTAAGCACACGCCCGTGAACATCCGCGCGCTTGAGCCTACGCGCATCCTGTGCATTCCCGCGAAGCAACTTGATGCATGCACTAATCCGCATGCGTTTTTGCTGCGCGAAAACCTGTCTGCCCAAATGTCGAAGAAAATCGGCGTGCTTACGCAAACACTGTCGGTGGTGGGCGAGCCGCGCCTTTCCGACCGCATCATGGCGTATTTGCGCACGCTGCCTCAAGGTGAGGATGGTCGTGTTGAGGTGCCCATGAGCCGCCAGGAATGGGCAACATATTTGCGCGCTGCCGACAAATCGCTCATCCGCGAATTAAGCGCCTTGCAAAAAGAAGGCGTGCTGGAAGTGGACGGTCGCTTTATCCGCATGCTATAGGTATCAATCTTTCAACCAAGGGAAACGCCGAAGGCGTGCTGGCACGCAAAGTCCCTCCAGTAACCAAAATCTTCATATCCCAGGTTCCGCGTGGCGGGGCTTTTCTGACTTGTCGCGGGGTGCCTTGGGGGCGAGGATGAGGCAAGTACCCGCAAGTACCCGCAAGTACCGACCAGTATCGACCAGTAGCTTCTGACCTGGGGTGACAATTGTTACCTTTGGGGAAGATTTTGCTAAAAAAGAACCCCTTTTCTAACTTTTTTCTTGTGTTTTGGGTAACCCAAGGCTTACAATACCCCTCGTCAAGCCAGTTACCCGCGTGTTACTCGCTAGCCGAAACGCCCCTCAACCAGGGAAAACGGTCAGCGCGCGCGGGCAAGCGCGAAACCCCAGCAACAACCCAACTCCTACGCAACGCGGGCGCGCGTCTGTCTTGCCACACCCTGATTCCACATGGCGGTGCCTCCCGGCCCGCCGCGGGATGCCTTGGGAGCCGAGGATGCGGCATCGGCGCCCAAGGTTGCACGACCAATACAAACGAGCCGCAAAGAAAGGGTGATTCGCTATGAACACCGAAATGATCTACACGCGTCGAGGCTTCGTCAAGATGGCTGCCGGCACCGTTGCCGCCGCCGCGCTGGTCGCCGCCGGTGCTGAGTCGATTGACTTCAGCAAGGCGTTTGCTAGCACGACTGACGGTCGTGTGCTTGGCGATGCTGTCGCCAAGGCGGACATGGAGGTAGGTACTTGGTACTCCGCGTCTGTGAACCTGTATGTTCCGGCAAAGTTGAATCTGATTGTTCACATGGATGCGTATCTTACCAACCTCACCACGCCGACTAGCCTTTTTGGAGCTAAGCCCACAACGCCTGTATCAGATAATGGCTTTGTGCGTCTGAACTCGGATGGTTCCTATTCTGTTTACGTTGACGAATTCAACAACACGTTTGGTTTGCTGACCATTGGTGGCAGCGAAAATGGTGGTTCTGCGAATGATGGATCTGGGGTTATCGCAAAGACGCAGAAAACGATTAATGGGTGGCTTGATGAAATGAATCGCATTGATGCGCTTAGCTTCACCCTTCCCGCTGGCTATGCTGGGAACCCTACTTTCGATGCGACCGAATACGCGAACTTCATGAACTTTGGTGGCAAGACCTGGGCTGTTACTTTGCTGGTTGACTTTAGCACGGTGAAAACCGTCACCAATGGAGTGACCGCTCCTGCGGGTATCTAACGCAACATTTAGTTTTCACTTAAACGGCTTGTGTGGGGCGTTTTCGTGCTACACAAGCCGCGTGTTTGCAAAGCGCTTATATAAGAGAAGGGAAGTGAAATGAAGAAACTCAAACAAGAAAAGCGACGCAAATTAGCTGCGAACAAAATATTGTCGGTCGTTTGCGCGCTTTCTCTTGTAACTTCACTTATCCCCACGCAGGTAACGTACGCATCCGGGCCCGAAGAATCTGCTGCTCAAGCATCGCAGCAAGAAGCTTCCGAAGCTACGGACTACTACTACCTCGACACCATCGACGGCGCGGGCTGGGGGCTCAAGGTGAACACCGCCGACGCCGACATGCCGCCGGCCGGCTCGCTGGGCGACCTCATGAGCTGGCTCGACGCGGCCAACGTCACGTTCTCCGCCGACGAGGCCACCGACAAGGCGGCCCGAGCCGCGCTCTCCGAGCTCTACGACGTGGCCGACGACTCGGCGGTGTCCGTGGGCTCGTTCGCCCTGCCCGACGGCAAGGCCATGCCCTCCGACGCCAAGCTGACGGCCTGGCGCTTCGACTGCGGCGCCTCCGTCCCGTCCTCGAAGCTCAAGGCCTGGGCGTGGGACGGGCAGGCGCTCGCCGAGCTGGATCTTACCGACGACTCGACGCTGGCCGCCTTCACCGACGGCGGCGCGTCCGCGTCGCTCAGCGTCGAGCCCGGCCAGACCCTGGTGGTGGCCGACGCCTCGAAGCTTTCCGAGAAGGCGCAGCCCAAGGACTACTACTACCTCGACACCATCGACGGCGCGGGCTGGGGGCTCAAGGTGAACACCGCCGACGCCGACATGCCGCCGGCCGGCTCGCTGGGCGACCTCATGAGCTGGCTCGACGCGGCCAACGTCACGTTCTCCGCCGACGAGGCCACCGACAAGGCGGCCCGAGCCGCGCTCTCCGAGCTCTACGACGTGGCCGACGACTCGGCGGTGTCCGTGGGCTCGTTCGCCCTGCCCGACGGCAAGGCCATGCCCTCCGACGCCAAGCTGACGGCCTGGCGCTTCGACTGCGGCGCCTCCGTCCCGTCCTCGAAGCTCAAGGCCTGGGCGTGGGACGGGCAGGCGCTCGCCGAGCTGGATCTTACCGACGACTCGACGCTGGCCGCCTTCACCGACGGCGGCGCGTCCGCGTCGCTCAGCGTCGAGCCCGGCCAGACCCTGGTGGTGGCCGACGCCTCGAAGCTTTCCGAGAAGGCCAACGATGCTCTTGAGGCTGGAACGTATACTGTAACGGCTAACCTATATATCCCTGGTTCGGAGAACATTGTTCTTCCGGGCGTGCAGGTGTATATGTTGTGCCCGACGTTTGCTCCTACCATTCCGGTTTCCGACAATGCGAAAATGGTGGTGGACGAAACTGGCAACAAAACTATCAGCTTTGTGCTGAACAACGGTCCTTCTGATGTGTTTACGCTTCAGGGTATCGCGGGCGCTCCGGGCGAAACCGAGGTCTCCAATGTGCAGCGCACTAATGAGGATTTGCTATATGGTACGGAAGCCAGCACGAATGCCAAGTGCTATGGTCGTGTGGGCTCGTTCGATGTGAAGCTGCTTAACGACAGTGGAGATTATTCTTTCACTTCTTGCAAAGAATTTCCGACGCCGGTAAGTCGCTATACCACTATGCCGGTGAGGCTTTCGGTTGACTTGTCCAGCGCTCGTCGAAGCTATGTTGAGCCGGATAACGCTTCCGATGCGATTTCACGTGAGTTCACGGATTCTGCTACGGGCTTTTCTGCCAAGGTGACCACGACGGAAGCAAGTGTTGTTGCTGCGCTGAAAAGCGAGGGTACGAAACTTGTTGTGGATAGCTCCACTTCCGGTGACGCATACAAGAATGCGCAGAACGTTTTGGCTTCGCTCTACAATGGCGAACTCTCGTTCGACTTCTATAGTGCCGGGTTGGTTGACGCTTCTGGTAATCAGGTGAAGCTTGCGGGCAACACCAAAGTTGAAATCAAGCTGCCTACTTCCAAGAGCGATATCTGCGATGTGGCGTTGTTGCAAGACGGGTCTGTGAAAACCCTTTATGCAAACGAAAAAGCAACGGATGGTGGTTTCTCATTGACTCGCGAGAAACTAGGCACCTTTGCAATTATCGACAAAACCAAAGCCAGCAAGTGGGAAAGCAAGACCCTGGTAAACGGTGAAACCGGCTATTCTTGGACGGAATCTTACACGGATTCAGCTTCTAAGAACGGAAATGGTGCCACCCCTGGAAGCACTCTGTCGAGTATCGTTCGCTTTGACGTTTCGAAGGTGAGCGATCCGGATACCCTGACGGATTGGCGGAACTGCATCGATGCTGCATTTGCCGATGGGGCAGGGAAAACGAACGTGACGAACGCATTTGGTTGCTTCCCGCGCAACTTCAACCTTGATCAGGCTGTTGGCGGATGGTGGCAGGGCGAGAGCTTGCGCACCCTTTCGGTTCCTCGTTTCGACGGCGATGGGGTGACCTCCGATACCAAGGCGTTCTTGATTACGGTTGTCGATGGCGTAACGAGTGCGCAGCTTCTTGCTGCCACCGTGACTGACAGCAGTGTGGACGTTACCGTGTTCCCCAGCACGCTTACGAGTGATGAAGCGGACACGCGCCTCACCAGACTTTTCAATGGTGAAGGCAGTAAAACGAACTCGGCATACGACAGCTACGGCAAATCCTACATCGTGTTCGCCTCTGGCACGGACGCGCAGCAATATGAGCGCACGTTCACGGGTGAAGGTGATGCAGCGGATGTGAGCTACAAGGTTTCCACGTACAGGAGTGATATCGCAACTGCGCTGAAGCAAGCTAAAGCTAACTTCAGCGCATATGATTCTGAGGCTGATGAAGCGTCTTCTATCAAGGGTGCTTTCGATACGCAGCTCAACATCAATCCCACGTTCCGTGTCTTCAGTGTGGATGTTGCGGGCGCCGATGGAAACAGCGTTGCGCTCGGTTCTGACGAGGAAACCGAGCTCATGTTGAAGTCGAACTACAAGAGTAGCCGTGTTTACCGGTGGGACGGTTCAATACTAACCTTGCTCGCTCAGGGCTCCGATGATTCGTTTACCGTAAAGAATGCGGCGATGGGAACGTACGTCCTTGTTGACGCGAATACGGCGCGACCCAAGCAGTATTCGTTCACTTTCAAGGATGAGGAAACTGGCATCGTCGCTTCGGCGTCTACAACGTATAAGCCGTGGGCCGAGCTTCTCGGCGCTGAAGGCGTTTCCCTAAAGGTGACGAAGGCGGATGCGGATAGCGAAAGTTATAAGCAAACGGCAGAGCTGCTGAAACAAGAATATGTGCAGGAAGTTTCTTTTGCGATTTATGCCTTCGACTTGGTGGACAAGGAAGACAATTCCATCGACTTTGGCTCGGGCTTCAAAATGGCGCTCTCACTTCCCGCGAATGCCGGGTCTAGCTTGTACTCTCTGTACGAGAAAGACGGTTCGTATTCCATTACCAGCAAGCGTGCATCTACTGGCGAAGACGGGGCGCTGCAAGCCGATGATGTGATACTCGGCTCGTCGCTTGTTCTGGCGGATACGTCGAATGCTGATAAACGCCAAAAGTACGATAGGACCTTCACCGCACAAGTTGATGGCCGCGACCTTACCGTTAGGGTTAAGTCGTCTGAGCCGTGCATGGAGAAGTATCTAAAGGACGAAGGCGCCGCAACGCTTGAGGTTAAGAAAATTGGTTCGAGCGATGTGTTCGAATCGGCTATGAAAGCTTCGGCGTGTCGAGTTCCTGAATACGTGGGCTATTCCGTTCGTTTGCGTGGCGGCGACGGGAGCTATGCGGAGCCACAGTACGTGGGTGCTGACGGCGATTCTTATACGACGATTACGCTGTCCAATTTGTTTGGGCCGGAAACGTGGTCTTATAATTCTGCTTTGTATGGCACGTCGGGCACGCAACAGCCCTTCGACTTGATTCAGTGCGCTTCGGACGGCTCCGTGGTGTGGAGCGGCAAGCGAAATGGACGTGCAAGCTATGATTCGCAGAATGCTGTAGACGAAAAAGACGGAACCAAAACCTTCTATGGCCAATGGGTCCGTCAGGTCAATCTGGGTGGTTTTGAGGATTGCTACCTGATAGACGACCAATGGGGCTGGCTGCAGTGGTCCGATGTTGAAGTTCCTACCGAAAAGGAACTTGTGTACACCGGCAAAGAACAGTCCGGCTATTCGATGACGTATTATCGCTATGGTACTGACCTGCAGCCTACGGTTGAGGTAGTTTCAGGCTCAATCAAGGCTACTGAGGTGGGCGAGTATACGTGCACGGTTCGTCCGGCTCTTCCGTTTGTGAAGTGGGCTGGCTGCGAGGGCAGTGATGCTCGTGCAGAGCGCACCTTCACGTGGAAGATTGTGGAGGCTGGCGACGTTGGCACGCTTGAGCAGCCTATTGCCGAGGCGCAGGCATTGCTTAACGCCACAGCGGTTTCCGCTGATGGTGCAGACGTCCTGTCCAACGAGCAGTGGGTTTCCCAAGCCGACCACGACGCGCTTGCTTCTGCCATTGCCGACGCTCAGGTGCTTGCCAGCAGCACGAAGGCTGTCAGCAAAACGGTGGTGGAAGACCAGGCATCCGCCCTGGCCTCTGCCGTGACGGCGTTCAAAGCTGCGCAGAAAGCAGGCCTGAAGGACGCTGGCACTACCTACAGTGTTACGGCGAACCTGAGCATGCCGGGCGAGTACAACCCGGTGCTTTCCGGCGTCACCGTGTATGCCAACAACCCGAACAACCCATTTAGCGACAAGGCCGGCAACTCACCGGTGCTTGACGGCGGGTCAGCTGAAGGTGCCGAGGCCTTGGCCCCGACAACGCCTATGGTCGACAACGCCACCATCACGGTGGCGCCCGACGGCACCAAGACGCTTGTGCTCGACCTGCCAAACCCCGTATTCACGCTCCAGGACCTGGGCACGTGCGCCGAGCTTCCCAATGTGAAGGTGGAGACGAAGGAGCCCGCCGACAAGAGCGTGTGGGATTACGGTAAGTACGACACGCGCATCTGCCGCGTCACGATCGAGCTGCCGGCCGACATCGACACGACCGGCACGCAGACGTTCACGTTCACGGGCAGCAAGCTGTACGCGGTGCCGATCAGCGCCGACATCCAGCCCGAGGCCGGCAAGCCCGCGCTGAACCTGACGATCGACTTCTCGTCGGTGAAGGCCACCGATGCGGTCGACCGTTCTGCGCTGACTTCTGCGGTTGCCGATGCTAAGAAACTGGCTGCTGGTGTGGCTGTTTCTGCGAACGGCTCCGATGTTTCCACCGAGGGCACGTGGGTGACCAAGGAGGCGCTGGCGGCGTTTAACGATGCCATTGCCAAGGCTTCTGCGGTGGCCGACGCCAACTTGGTGTC
>CAVHGQ010000074.1:0-7656 GCA_963635335.1 Candidatus Melainabacteria bacterium
ATCCGCATCCTGCTGCTCACGTTCTTCTACCGCTACATGCCCGAGCTCATTTCCCGCGGCTACATCTACATCGCGCAGCCACCGCTGTACGGCCTGAAGAAAAAGGGCGGCAAGAAGCTGGAGTACATCTTCAACGACGAGGCGCTCAACGCCCGCCTGGCCGAGATCCCCGACCGCGACAGCATCTCGCTGCAGCGTTATAAGGGCCTGGGCGAGATGGACCCCGAGCAGCTGTGGGAAACCACCATGGAACCTTCCACCCGTACGCTCCTGCAGGTGAGCATCGAAGATGCCGCCGAGGCAGAGCGCGTGGTAAGCGAGCTGATGGGCGACCAGGTTGAGCCCCGCAAGGAGTTCATCCAGAAGCATGCCCACGATGTGCGATTCCTCGACTTCTAAACGCTAGCGGGCGGCACTGCTGCCTGCGCCGGCGAAAAATATCGCACACACCCCGTAAGAAAACACGAAAGAAGGAGTTTTCGTGGCAGAAGAAAACAACGAAGCCGCAGGCCAGGAAGAGGTTGCCGCAGCTGCGGCAAACGTCTTGCCCGCCGAGTTGAGCAAGGAAATGCGCACCTCGTTCCTCGAGTACTCGATGAGCGTTATCGTTTCCCGCGCCCTGCCCGATGTTCGCGACGGCCTGAAGCCCGTTCATCGCCGCATCCTGTATGCGATGAACGAGAGCGGCATCACCCCGAAGCGCCCGCACGCCAAGTCGGCGCGTACGGTTGGCGACGTTATCGGTAAGTACCACCCGCATGGCGATTCGGCCGTGTACGACACCATGGTCCGTTTGGCGCAGCCGTTCTCCATGCGCGTGCCCCTGGTCGATGGCCATGGCAACTTCGGCTCCATCGACGGCGACTCCGCTGCAGCAATGCGTTACACCGAGGCGCGCCTAGACAAGCCCGCTATGGAGCTGCTGCGCGACCTGGACAAGGAAACGGTCGATTTCCAGCCCAACTACGACGAGAGCCTGCAAGAGCCGGTGGTTCTGCCGGCACGCTTCCCGAACCTGCTGGTGAACGGCTCTTCCGGTATCGCCGTGGGCATGGCC
Organism: Candidatus Melainabacteria bacterium; assembly: GCA_963635335.1. GTDB lineage: Bacteria > Actinomycetota > Coriobacteriia > Coriobacteriales > Eggerthellaceae > Anaerotardibacter. Next base: position 1,058 of record CAVHGQ010000074.1, read on the forward strand.
ACCAATATCCCGCCGCATAACCTGGGCGAGGCCATCGACGCCACCTGCATGATGCTGGACAACCCCGAATGCACGGTGGACGACCTGATGACGGTGCTCCCCGGCCCCGATTTCCCCACCGGCGGCATCATCATGGGCCGCAAGGGCATCCGCGACGCGTACGAAACCGGCCGCGGCAGCCTTACCATCCGTTCCACCTGCCGCATCGAGGAAGGTAAGAACGGCAAGTACTCCATCGTGGTGTCGGAAATCCCCTACCAGGTGAACCGCACCAACTTGCTGAAGAAGATCGCCGACCTGATCCGCGACAAGAAGCTGCCCGAGATCTCGAACGTGCACGACGGTGCCGACCGTCATGGCATCGACATCATCATCGAGCTGAAGCAGAACGCGATTCCCCAGGTGGTGCTGAACAAGCTGTACAAGCACACCCAGCTGCAGGTCGGCTTCGGCTGCAACATGCTGGCCCTGGTGGGCGGCGTGCCGCGCGTGCTTTCGCTGAAGGAGATCCTGCATTACTACATCCTGCACCAGGAAGAGGTTGTGGAACGCCGCACCCGCTACGACCTTGCGAAGGCCGAGGCGCGCGCCCACATCCTGGAAGGCTTCGTCATCGCGCTGGACAACATCGACGAGGTAATCCAGATCATCCGTTCGTCGGAAACCGACCGCGAGGCGAAGGACACCTTGATGGAGCGCTTCAAGCTCTCCGAGAAGCAGTCCGAGGCCATCCTGGAAATGAAGCTTCGCCGCCTTACCGGTTTGGAGCGCGAGAAGATCGAGGCCGAGTTGAAGGAGCTCCGCGAGCGCATCGATTACTACAAGCGCGTCCTTTCCGACAAGGACCTGGTGAAGAAGATCATCAAGGACGAGCTTCTTGAGATCAAGGAAAAGTACACCACCCCGCGTTCCACCCAGATCACCGACGCCGCCAAGGACTTCGACGTGGAAGACCTTATCGCCGAGGAAGAGGTTGCCGTCACGGTGACCAAGGCCGGCTACGTGAAGCGCCTGCCCGTTGACACCTACCGCCAGCAGAAGCGCGGCGGCAAAGGCATGCAGGGCGTGAACCTGAAGGAAGAGGACTTCGTCGAGCACCTGTTCATTTCCTCTACCCACGCCTACCTGCTGTTCTTCAGCTCGAAGGGCAAGGTGTACCGCCTGAAGGCCTACGAGATCCCCGAGGCCAGCCGCCATGCCCGCGGCACGGCTATCGTGAACATCCTTCCCTTGGAAAAGGGCGAGACCATCGCGGCGGTCATTGCCACGAAGGACTTCCCCGAAGACGAGTACCTGATGTTCGCCACTGCTTCCGGCATGGTGAAGAAGACCTCGATGGAGCTGTACGACCGCACGCGCCGCGACGGTCTGATCGCCATCAACTTGAAAGAGGGCGACCAGCTCATCAGCGTTCAGCGCGTTGCCGAGGGCGAGAAGGTGATGATGGTGTCCAGCATCGGCAAGGCCATCATGTGGGATGAATCCGAGGTGCGCTCCATGGGTCGCGACACCATGGGCGTGCGCGGCATGACTGTGCACGACGATGTGCGCGTGCTGGGCATGGAGATTGCCCGTCCTGGAACCGAGCTGCTGGTTATCACTGAGCTCGGCTACGGCAAGCGCACCCCTATCAGCGAGTACCCCACCCATCACCGCGGCGGCCAGGGCGTGAACACCATCACCATGACCGACAAGAAGGGCCTGCTCGCGGCGATGAAGGTCGTTGAGCCCCACGACGAGATCATGATCATCACCGAGGAAGGCGCGGTTGTGCGCACCCCTGTATCCGGCGTTTCCCAGTCGGGGCGTTCCACCCAGGGCGTACACGTGATGAACGTGGCCGAAAACGACCGTATTTCCGCCATCGCCACTTCTTCCGCAGACGATAAGGAAGAAGACGAGGAAGCGCTTACGGAAGAGGTCGCCGAGGCTTCTGCCGAGGAATAAAGCGCTGCAGAACGGCTGCTCGGTGTCCGCGCCGGGCGGCTCCTAGGCAGCCCTTGAAAGGCAGCGCGATCTACAGCAGGCCGGAGGCAACACCCTCCGGCCTGCTTTGCATCGCGGGTGGAAAACCCCAGGTGAAACGCCGAAAGTTTCACGTGGAACAAAAACTTTTCCAAAAATGGCAAATTAATCCTTGACCGAACCCGGGCAGGAAAGTATATTAATTGAGCGCGATTTCGGGCCCATAGCTCAGTTGGTTAGAGCGCACGCCTGATAAGCGTGAGGTCAGCAGTTCAAATCTGCTTGGGCCCACCATTTTTTACTGATAAACGCTCCACCGTGAGCCGAGTTTGCCGGTGGAGCGTTTATTGATAACTGAAATCGCACAAGCAATGTGGGGCATTAGCTCAGCTGGGAGAGCGCGGGCTTTGCAAGCCTGAGGTCAGGGGTTCGATCCCCCTATGCTCCACCATGAATTCAAAGGTTCGCATACAGCGAGCCTTTTTTGATGTTCGGATAAAATAAACCCATTGCCGCCAAGTAGGAAGAAGAAGGATGAAACAGGAAAGCATTCGCAACGTTGCCATCATCGCGCACGTTGACCACGGCAAGACCACGCTGGTCGACCGACTGCTCTGGTCTTCCCATGTGTTCCGCGAGAACCAAGAGGTTGCCGAGCGCGTACTCGACTCCAACGACCAGGAGCGCGAGCGCGGCATCACCATTCTGTCGAAGAACATCTCCATCCACTACAAGGATGTGAAGATCAACGTCATCGACACCCCTGGCCATGCCGACTTCGGCGGCGAGGTGGAGCGCGTGCTGAACATGGCCGACGGCGCCCTGCTCATCGTTGACGCCTACGAAGGCCCCAAGCCCCAGACCCGTTTCGTTCTTTCCCACGCACTTGAGCGCGGCCTGCGCATCGTGGTTGTCGTGAACAAGATCGACCGCCCGAACGCCAACCCCGATGGCGCGGTAGACAAGGTGTTCGACCTGATGGTGGAGCTCGGCGCAACCGATGAGCAGCTGGACTTCCCGGTGGTATACGCTTCCGCCGTGAACGGCTATGCCCGCTACGCCGCCGATGACGGCAACATGGACATGATCCCGCTTCTGGACACCATCCTGAAGGAGATCCCCTGCCCCGAGGTAGACGTCGACGGCCCGGTTGCCATGCAGGTTTGTACCGTTGATCACAGCAGCTACGAAGGCCGCATCGGCATCGGCCGCCTGCAGAGCGGCACCATCCATGAAAAGGAGCAGGTGCTGGTTATCCAGCCCGACGGCAACCGCTACAACGCCCAGCTGCGCAAGGTATACACCTTCGAGAACCTGGGCAAGGCGGAAGTGCCCGAGGCCACCGCTGGCGACATCGTTGCGGTTATCGGCGTAGAGCAGGCCGACATCGGCGACGTTATCACCGATCCGGAAAACCCCGTGGAAATGGAGCCCCTGGCTGTTGAAGAGCCCACCATGGCGGTAGTGTTCGAGGCTTCCACCAGCCCCTTGGTCGGCCGCGAGGGCGATATCGTGGGCGCACGCCAGCTCAAAGAGCGCCTTATGCGCGAAAAGGAGAGCAACATCTCCATGCGCATCGAGGAAACCGAGGACAAGTCGGGCATCCGCGTTGCCGGCCGTGGCGTTCTGCATCTTTCCGTGCTTATGGAAACCATGCGCCGCGAAGGCTTCGAATTCCAGGTTGGCCGCCCGCAGGTTGTGTACAAGACCGATGAGAACGGCAACAAGCTCGAGCCCATCGAGGAAGCCACGGTAGACGTTCCCAACGATTACTCCGGCAAGGCCATCGAGGTTATGGGCACCGCCGGCGGCATCATGGAAGACATGGCCTCCGACGAGACCATGACCCACCTCACCTTCACCATCCCCTCCCGCGGCACCATGGGCCTGAAGACCCGTATCCTGAACGCCACCCACGGCGAAGCGGTGCTGTTCCATCACTTCCGCGAGTACGGCCCGTACTCCGGCGAGATGCTGGGCCGCAAGAACGGCTGCATGATCGCTATGGCTACCGAGAAGTCGGTGGCTTACGCGCTCGACACGCTGCAGGAACGCGGGCAGCTGTTCGTTGGTCCGGGCGAGGACTGCTACGAGGGCATGATCGTGGGCGAGTCTTCCCGCGAAGGCGACATGGTGGTGAACGTTGCGAAGGCGAAATCCCTGGGCAACCAGCGCTCTTCCGGCGCCGACAAGGCCATCAGCCTTACCCCGCCCATCACCTTCACGCTTGAAGAGGCGCTGGAGTACATCGAGGACGACGAGCTGGTAGAGGTCACCCCGAAGTCCATCCGCCTGCGCAAGCGCACCCTTTCGGCAACCCAGCGCCGCAAAGAGGCGAAGAACAAGTAAGCGTCGCTTGAACCCAAGCATCGGCTGAAACCGAATGTTCCCCAGGAAGCCAGTAGGACGGCGAAATCGTCCGCTGGCTTCCTTTTTTATGAAGGGCTTGTGGTTAACCTGCGGCATTACGTGGGTAAATTGTGCGAAGGCAAGACCGAAAAACGTGTTGTGCAAAAATACGCATCGTTGCCGCTTCGAACGCGGCAGATAGGTTCTTAGAAAGACAAGGTACTTATATGATGCACGGATCTCTTCTTCGCAAGATCTCGGTCGTAGGTGTTTCGGCTGCTTGCTGTTTGGCGCTTGCCGGCTGCAGCGGCACGAACTACGGATACACGGGCGGCGTGGCTGCCACGGTGAATGGGTCGGAGATCCAGGAAGACACCATTACCAAGTACATCCAGGATTTCCGCACCAGCTCCGACCTCACCAGCGATGATGACTGGGGCAATTGGATGAGCGAGAATTCCTTCGACCCCTCCACGGTGCGCGACCAGGTTGTTGACTACTACGTTGAGATCGAGCTGAAGAAGCAGGCGTGCGAGGAAAAGGGAATCACCGTCGATGATTCCCAGGTAGATGAGCAGATCGACAAGATCAAGGCCAACTACGACAGCGACGACGCGTGGAAGGAAGCCCTTTCTTCCGCTGGCCTTACCGAAGACCAGTACCGCGAATCGGTAGCCGCTGGCCTTCGCGACCAGGCTCTTGAGGAAGCTGTTGCCGGCGATTCCGCCACTGCCGACGATGCCAGCGTGCTGAACATGCTGAACACCTACTACACCATGTTCAACGGCGCGAAGAAGAGCTCGCACATCCTGTTCGCTTCCAGCGACACCGAGAAGGCGCAGGAAGTGCTCGACCAGATCAACGCCGGCACGCTCGACTTTGCCGAGGCTGCAAAGCAGTACTCTACCGACACCACTTCCGCTGAAGACGGCGGCAACGTTGGCTGGGATTGCATCAACAACTTCGTCACCGAGTACACCGATGCGCTGGACAACCTTTCCAAGGATCAGGTTTCCGGCCTGGTAACCAGCGATTACGGTATCCATATCATCAAGTGCACCGATGAGTTCACCACCGACGGTACCGCAACCGACCTTTCCGCCTACCCTTCCGAGTTCGTTGATTACATTTCCAAGATCATCAAGAGCCAGAACGAGTCTTCCGCTTACAGCACGTGGTTCAGCGACTACAAGTCCCAGGCGGACATCCAGAACAACGACATGCCCGAAAAGGTTCCCTACAACCTTGATATGACCAAGTACGAGAGCAGCTCGGACAGCAGTTCTGACAGCAGCGATTCATCTTCCAGCGACAGCAGCTCCAGCGACACTTCGGCAACCACCGAATCCAGCTCTTCGAGCAGCGAGTCGAGCGAATCAACTGAGTCGACCGAGACTTCCAGCAACTAAGAACAGGCTTCACAACCTGAATTCCTTCCAAGGTCACCTCGCTTCGGGGTGACCTTGGTGTTTTACGAGAAAGGGCTTACATGGAAACGAAGGCTTCGCCCCTCATTGAACTGCATGATGCCGTGGTTCGCCGCAAAGGCAAAGAGATACTGCATATCGACGACTTCACCCTGGCCCAGGGCGAGAACATCGCGCTTATCGGCCCGAACGGCGCCGGGAAATCCACCTTCATCCATCTGATTACCCGCGAGGCGTTCCCTTTGCACCGGGACATCCCGCCGGTGCTGTTCAAAGGCAACGCGCTGGTCACCTTGGACGAGGTGAAGAAGTGCCTGGGCATCGTCTCCTCTACCATGCAAGACCAGATCACGGTGCACCTTCCCGTTATCGAGGTGGTGTACGGCGGGCTGTACGGTTCGCTCGGCGTGCCGCAGCGCCATAAGATGTCGGAATCGGGCACGCAGAAGGCGCAGCGGGCGTTGGACTTCCTGGGTATCGGCGACTTGGCGAACCGCGACGTGATGACGCTTTCTTCTGGCCAGGCGCGCCGCGTACTGATTGCCCGTGCGATAATCCACGACCCGGAAGTGCTGGTGTTCGACGAGCCCACCACCGCGCTGGACCCCGAGGGCATGTACTTCGTGCGCAAGGCCATGCGCGATCTGGTAGCCGCCGGCAAATCCATCATCCTGGTTACCCACTACCCGGAAGACATCATCCCCGAGATCCACCGCGTGGTGATGATCAAGGAAGGCAAGATCTACCAGGATCTTCCCAAGGAAGAGGCGCTTACCACCGATTGCGTCTCTGACTTGTTCGAGGTTCCTTTGAAGATCTTGTCGGAAGATGGCTATTATTCTCTTGCCAGCAGGTACT
>CAVHGQ010000075.1:0-7652 GCA_963635335.1 Candidatus Melainabacteria bacterium
AGCTGGGCGAGGAAGACAACTTCTGGCGCGCCGGCCCCACCGGCCCGTGCGGCCCCTGCTCCGAGATCTACTTCGACCAGGGCCCTGAGGTTGGCTGCGGCAGCCCCGACTGCAAGCCCGGCTGCGACTGCGACCGTTACCTTGAGTACTGGAACTGCGTGTTCACCCAATACGACGGCCAGGAAGACGGCACGTTGGCGCCGCTGCAAACCAAGAACATCGATACCGGCATGGGCCTTGAGCGCATCGCGGCCATCATGCAGGGCGTTACCAACAACTACGACACGGACGTGCTGCGCAGCCTGGTGGCCGTGGGCGAATCCCTGTGCGGCAAGGAGTACGGCAAGGGCGGCTCGCTGGACACCAGCCTGCGCATCATGGCCGACCACAGCCGTTCGGTCACGTTCATGATCGCCGACGGCATCCTGCCCTCCAACGAAGGCCGCGGCTATGTGCTGCGCCGTCTGCTTCGCCGTGCCGTTATGAAGGGTCACTCCCTGGGCATCGAGGGCGCGTTCCTGGAGAACTACATCGACAAGATCATCGAGCTTATGGGCGATGTGTACCCCGAGCTCGTGGAGAACGAAGAGCTTATCAAGCGCGCGGTGTTTGCCGAGGAAGAGCGCTTCGGCGCCACCCTGCGTCAGGGTCAGGCCTACCTGGACGAAGCGCTTTCCGAGCTTGAGGGCAGCGTGCTTTCCGGCGCTACCGCCTTCGTCCTGCACGATACCTACGGTTTCCCGGTAGAGATCACCAAGGAGATCTGCGAAGAGCGCGGCTTCCGCATCGACGAGGAAGAGTTCGCTCGCTGCATGGAAGAGCAGCGCGAACGCGCCCGCGCCGCAAACGTCAAAGACGCCGAGGCCGCTTGGAGCACCTACGGCGGCATCCACGCCGAGCTGCTGAAAGAACTGGGTGCTACCGAATTCATCGGCTATACGCGCCTTACCTCCGATTCCAAGATCACCGCTCTGGTGAAGGACGGCGCCCGCGTTTCCCAGATTACTGCTGGCGACGAGGCCGAGGTCATCCTGGACGTCACCCCGTTCTATGCCGAGATGGGTGGCGAGGTTGGAGACACCGGCCATTTGGTGGGCGACCAGGCAGTGCTCGAGGTGGTAGACACCAAGGCTCCCGAAAAGGGCCTGGTAACGCACAAGGTGAAGGTGCTTTCCGGCAGTGTTTCGGTGGGCACTTCCGTTGGCGCCAAGGTTGACGGCGCCCGTCGTGCGCGCATTTCCCGCAACCACACCTGCACCCATATCCTACACGCCGCGCTGCGCCAGGTACTTGGCGCCCACGTGAAGCAGGCGGGCAGCTATGTTGGCCCCGAGCGCCTTCGCTTCGACTTCACCCACTTCGAGGCGGTAACGCCCGAGCAGATCAAGGAAGTGGAGAAGATTGCCAACGACGTAATCATGCAGGCCATTTCCACCAACATCTTCGAGACCTCGCTTACCAAGGCTCGTGAAGCCGGCGTAACCGCCCTGTTCGGTGAGAAGTACGGCGATACCGTCCGCGTGGTAGAGGTGGGCGATTTCTCCCGCGAGCTGTGCGGCGGCTGCCATGTTTCCAACACTGCCGAGATCGGCCTGGTGAAGATCGTCTCCGAGAGCAGCGTCGGCTCGAACCTGCGTCGTATCGAAGCGGTTACCAGCTACGAGGCGCTTTCATACCTGAACCGCTTCGAAGCTCAGGTGAAGGAACTTTCTTCCTTGCTTCGTGTACCCGCCTCCGATGTGACCGCACGCGTGGAGGGCAATATCGCCCAGCTGCGTGAGCTGCACCAGAAGCGGAAGGCCAACAAGGCTGCTATGGCTTCCGGCAGCCTTCCCGAGACATTGGATGAGTTCACCATCGAAGCCGATGGCTACTCGCTGTTCGTGTTCCGTAAGGACGGCGTCGATGCCGGCGGCCTGCGCAACTTCTGGGATATCCTGCGCGGCCGTCTTTCTGGATCTTGCGCCTGCGTGCTGGCATCCGACAACAACGGCACGCCTATCCTGCTTGCTGCAGGCACCGAAGAAGCTGTTGCCAAGGGCTTCAACGCTGGCAACGTCATCAAGGCCATCTCCAAGGAGATCAAGGGCGGTGGTGGCGGCAAGCCCACCATGGCTCAGGCCGGCGGCAAGGATGTTTCCGGCATCGATGCGGCACTCGATGCGGCGCGCAAGCTGTTCGCGTAAGCGGTGCCGCTTCTAGGTAAGGATGTTTTCTTGAGGGTAATGGCACTGGATATCGGTAAGGTTCGTTGCGGAATCGCCATCAGCGATCCGCAGGAACGCGTGGCCACGCCTTTGTGCGTGCTGCCCACCGACGAGGTTCGTGCCAATGCCCCAAGTTTCCGCCGCTTGTGCGAAGATTGGGAGCCGGAGCTGATCGTCTCCGGCTTGCCTCTTACGCTCAGCGGCCAAAAAGGCCCTCAAGCCCAATCGATCCGCGAGGTTGCCGAGCAGGTTGCCTCTTCGCTTGGGTTGCCGTTGGAATTCTCCGACGAGCGTCTGAGCTCTTCGGAGGCCAAGCGCGTGCTGCGCGAAGAGGGCATGTCCGAGCGCGATATGCGCGGTAAGGTCGATATGGTTGCTGCGTCGCTGTTCCTCCAGTCCTGGCTGGACAAGCGACAGCAAGCGCCTACTGAAAGGTGATTCCATGACTCCCCGGAAGGTTACGTATTCCCGGAAATCCACTCATGCCGCCCGTGCCGCGCACGCAAGGGGCGAAAAGGAGTTCCGCACTTACGATACTTCTGCCATCAGGCCGAAGAAGTCGAAGGCGCCCTACGCCATTGCCGCTGCTGTTGTCGCCGTTATCATCATCGTTGTAATAGCGCTGTTCGTCGGCACCAGTTGCGCGGAAGCCGCCAACGACCATTTAGCGCCCGATGGACAGAAGGTCACCGTCCAAATATCTGATGGATCCACGTTGCCCGCTATCGCAGATACCCTCTACGATGCGGGCCTTATCGTCCGTAAGGGCGAATTCACTTCGGCGGTGAACGCCCAGGGCGCTGCTTCCTCGCTGAAATCGGGCGTATACTCCCTTGCTGGCGGAACAAGCTACGAAGACCTGGTGAGCATCTTGGTGGCCGGCCCTTCCAGCACCCAATCGGGCGTGGTGGTTTCCGAGGGCGCTAAGCTCGATACCATCGCCCAAGCTGTTGAAAGTGCTTACGGCGGTTCTATTACCGCAGATCAGTTCAAGGAAGCGGCATCCGACGCCTCTGCCTACGCTGATTCGTACTCGTTCCTGAAGTCTGCCGGCACCAATTCCCTCGAGGGCTTCCTGTTCCCCAAAACCTACGAGATCCTGCTTGACGGCACCGCCGATGGCGTTGTCCGCCAGATGCTCGACCAGTACCAGACCGAGGTTGCTTCCCTGGATTATTCATACCCCCGCAGCGAAAGCCTTAACGAGTACCAGACGCTCATCCTTGCTTCCATCGTAGAGAAGGAGGCAACCGACGAGACGCGCTCGAAGGTTGCCGCGGTGTTCTACAACCGCCTTTCAAACACCGGAAGCCCCTCGTATGGGCACCTGGGAAGCGATGCCACCACGGCCTACGAGGTGGGGGACAACCTGGATAGCTACGACTGGACCACCAAGAGCGCCTACAACACCCGTGTGACCAAGGGCTTGCCGCCTACGCCCATCTGCAGCCCCTCCATCGAGTCGCTGCAGGCGGTGTGCAACCCCGAGGCCAACTTCGACGACTACTACTTCTTCAGCTTCTGGACGAATGACCAGGGCGGCGTCGATTACTACTTCGACAAAACCTACGAGCAGCATCAGCAGACCATCGCCAACCACTCCTAGCGGCGGAACCTGCCATGTCGCTCGTTCATCCCGATAGGTACTTTGCGCGAACAAGCGCCATCGATGTCCAGGCGGACATTTTGGGGCGCGGGTTCACGCATGTTCTGCTGGATGTGGACAATACCATCGTCTCGCGCGCCGACCATCAGGTGCCCAAGGATGTGCGCGTATGGATCGCCCGCCTGCGTGATGCGGGCGTATCGCTGTGCTTCCTTTCCAACAACTGGCATGGCTCGGTGTTCGAAATGGCATCTGAGCTGGATATTCCCATCGTTGCCAAAGCATGCAAGCCCTTGCCCCATGGCTTCCTTATGGCCCTGCGCAAGATCGGCGGTTCGCGCACGAACACCGTTATGGTGGGCGACCAGCTTTCCACCGACGTGGTGGGTGCCCACCTGGTGGGGTTGTGCGCGTACTTGGTTTGCCCGTTGGTGGAAGAAGACCTGAAACACACCATGTTCGTCCGCAGCATCGAGCGGGCGTTCATTTCCGATCGCGAACCGGAGGGGGTCGGCGCATGCGAAACCTCACGTTCATAGCCACCGCTGGCACGCATAGCCTGGCGAAGGAGTTCCGTCGCTCCTTCATGGAGAAGACCGCGGTGTGGAACGTTTTGGTGGAGCCTTGCCAAACCATGGGCGAGGCCAAGTCTTTGTTTCAGGCCGACCGAACCCAAGCATTCGCCGCCTCGTATCCCTTCCGATCTCTCATGTTCGGCGAAGGCAAATTGCAGGGTGCTTCCGCCCGCCTTACCCAGGGCGCCGATGTGCTCTATCGCGGCGAGCGGGGTGCCCTTGCCATCAGCCAGCTTTCGCGAAGCGCCGTCGATCTGATAGAGCGCACGTTCCTGCCGCTGTACGGCTCGAACGTAGTGGTGCTGGGGTCGGGGAGCGCGGCGCTCGATCTTGCCTACGAGCTTTCACGCGCGGGCGTTTCTCAGATCACGCTTCTGGGGAACAACAAGGAACAGGCTCGTGCCGGGATCGTCTCCTTCCTGGAGTGCTTCGACAAGCAGAAATCCCAGATCATCGATACCGATCAAGCCCGCGAAGGACACCTTTCGGCTACGCGTGCCTACGAGAATGCTCGCTTCCAGTGCGGTACCGTTGCCTCTGTTTCGCGCATACAGCAGGCCGACGTGGTCTTCTCGGTGGACGCCGACCTTTCGGGAACAGAGTTTCCCCTGCGCCCCGGCCAGATCGCCTGTAGTCTGTGGGATAGGTCCGACCTCGCGTTCCCGCAAGCGGCGCTGGCCGCCGGGTGCGACTTCGTCAGCGCCGAAGAGGTTATGCGCGCCTGGGGCGCCGACTGTGCAGAGCTTCTAGTGGAGTTTTCCGGCAACGGGTTCTAACCGAAGCTGCGGTGCCGGCGGTTGCTTTATTTCGGTGGAGTGGCGGGCGTTTTGGTAGAATCGTAAACCGTTATAACCAACACCAATCAAGGTAAGGCATCCATGCAATACATCACAGCCGGCGAAAGCCACGGTCCCAGCCTCACGGCCATCGTTTCCGGGGTTCCTGCAGGTCTTTCGATCTCCGAGAAGGGCATCAACTCCGATCTTGCCCGTAGGCAGAGCGGTTACGGCCGCGGCGGACGCCAGGCTATCGAGAAGGACACGGTTTCCATCACCTCGGGCGTGCGCTTCGGGAAGACCATCGGCTCGCCGGTAACGCTCACCGTTGCCAATCGCGACTGGGCCAACTGGACTGAGCGCATGTCGGTGTTCGGCGAGGCCCCGAAGGACCTGGTGCGTGAGGTTACCCCGCGCCCGGGCCATGCCGACCTGCTAGGCGTCCTGCGCAACGACATGGACGACTGCCGAAACATCCTTGAGCGCACCAGCGCGCGCGAAACCACCATGCGCGTTGCCGCTTCCGGCATCGCCCGCGAGTTCTTGGCAGAGCTCGGGGTGGAAATCAAGTCCTACGTGGTTTCCATCGGCGATGCTTATATGGCCGAGGAAGACCCGATGATGGATGCGGTTTCCTATTCGCCGCTCGACATCGAGACCAGCGAGGTCCGCTGTCCCGATGCCGAGGCTTCCGAGCGCATGATGGCTGCCATCGACGATGCCAAGGCCAAGGGCGATACGCTCGGCGGCATCTTCCGCGTGGTGGTAACGGGCCTGCTTCCCGCCGTCGGCGGCTACGCCACGCCCACCGACCGCCTTACCTCCAAGCTGGGTGGCGCCATCTTCTCCATCCCGGCCATCAAAGGCGTTGAGTTCGGCTTGGGCTTCGAGACCACGCGCCGTCCCGGCAGCCAGGTCCATGACGAGATCGTTCTTGACGAGGCCAAGGGCTTCGTTCGCACCTCGAACAACGCGGGTGGCCTGGAAGGCGGCATGACCACGGGAATGCCGCTGGTGGTCACTGTTGGCATGAAGCCCATCGCAACGCTTACCACGCCGCTGAACACGGTGAACCTTGATACGCTTGAGGTGGCGGAAGCCTCCAAGGAGCGCAGCGACACCTGCGCTGTTCCCGCCGCCGCCGTGGTTGCGGAAAGCGAGGTAGCGCTCGTCCTTGCCGATGCGTATCTGACCAAGTTCGGTTCCGACAACATGACCGACATCAAGGCCAACATCGCCAACTATCGCGAGCGCATCAAGACCATGTCGCGCTAACGGCAGCCGCCGTCTACGCGTTGCGCCCGCAACCTGTATCCGACCCTATTTTAGGAGCCTCAGAATCATGACCGATCAGCCCGTACGCCACGCAGGCCAGTTCTACCTAACCAAGCCCGTCTTCTTCATCGGATTCATGGGAGCCGGCAAGACCAGTATCTCCCAGCAGATCGCCGTTACCTGCGGCGTTGCCTCCATCGACGCCGACGAGTACCTTGAGCTGCGCGAAGACCGCATCATCGCCGACATATTCGCGGAGGACGGCGAAGAGGCGTTCCGCGACATCGAGACCGACGTGCTGCGCGACCTGGCCGGACGTTCGCCGCGCCTTATCGGCTGCGGCGGCGGCGTGGTTACCAAGCGCCCCGAGAACGCGCAGATCATGAAGGATGCAGGCTACGTAGTGTACTTGAAGGTTTCCGCCGATGGCGCAGCTGCCCGTATCCCGAACACCGATTCGCGCCCCATGTTCAAGAACCTGGACACCGCCCGCAAGACCATCGTCGAGCGCGAGCCCCAGTACGAGGCCGCAGCCGACGTTGCGGTGGACACCGAAGGCCGCAGCATCCGCGAGGTTGCCGACGAGGTGGTCGACCGCCTGTTGGAGGCCGGCGTTATGGTGAAGCAGGCGTAACGCGGTGACCAGAATCGTTGTTGATATTCCCGGCGAAGCTCCCTACGACGTGCTCGTTGCCCCTGGGGCCATGGAGTCGCTGGGCGCAGAGCTGCGCAAGCTCGATTCCAATCCGCGCGCGCTGGTCGTTACCGATTCCGAGGTGGCATCCCGCTACCTTCAGGGTGCGAAGGCTTCCCTGGAATCTCAGGGATATTCCGTATCCGTCATAACCGTTCCTTCGGGCGAAACGGCGAAATCGGTTGAGTGCGCCGCCGAGATCTGGTCGGCCATGGCGGACTGCGGCCTTTCGCGCGATTCCCTGGTGGTGGCCCTCGGCGGCGGCGTTGTTGGCGACCTGGCCGGCTTCACCGGTTCTACTTTCATGCGCGGACTGCGCATCGTGCAGGTTCCTACCACCTTGCTTTCCATGGTGGATTCCTCTGTGGGCGGCAAGACGGCCATCAATTTGGAAGCGGGCAAGAACCTGGTGGGCACCTTTTGCCAGCCGCTGCTGGTATGTGTCGATGTTGCAGTGCTCGCAACGCTTCCCGAACGTGAATGGGCATGCGGCTGCGGCGAGATCGCGAAATCGGCCGT
>CAVHGQ010000076.1:0-7641 GCA_963635335.1 Candidatus Melainabacteria bacterium
ACGGTATTCATATGACCCATCAGCAACCGTAGTGCGCCGATCTGGGTGGAAGCAGATGCTTCTCTTGAAACAGCATTTGTAGAATACCATTCCCCGACCCCCTGTAAAGGGGAAATTCCCACTTTCCTGAAAATTCGTCGCAGCAGCCGGGCAGGGCAAATCATCGAGTGAAAGCATGCGACCCGAGCGGGAGGTGCCAACCGAAGGAGGGCAGCCGAGCGGGCTCAACGCAACGGGCTTGCTCAGCCAACCGCTCCTTGCACGCAGACCGTCATGATAACCGACAGCACAAGGGGTACCGCGCAGGCCACAACAAGGAATTCAGCCCGCAAGGGAAAACGAGCCAGAGCGGGAAACCGCCGTCGAAGCAAACGCCGATCTGCCAATTCGTAGCAGATGCAAGTTGCCGACACGCACATGAACAGCAGATATTCCACCATGCGCACCCAAAGAGGATAGCCAGCTTCGGGTATGTCGGCGTTCGGGAAGAAGCAGCAGCTCACGCACACCGAAACGATCAGCAGCCATAACAACCCCAACACGGCATTCCAAGCAACACCGACACCGATGGGTATACGCTCGAGCAGCTCAGAAAACCTTGTTTGCGGCTTCCTCGCTGCTTCGGCAGAATGCGCACCCGCTAAACGCGCACGGTATTGCGCAGAGGCCTGGTCGAAAGCATCCTGAAGATCCCGAACGCTCGCATACCTATTGGCGGGATCGAATGCGCAAGCAACAGAGACTACCTGAAAGAACTCAGCGGGAACACCTGTGCACGCGAAACCGTTTGCGCGATCTTCCGCAGAAGGGCTGCGGCCAGTGAGCAGGTAGAACAGCAACGCCCCGAGCGAATACACGTCGCTGCGCACATCGGTTTGTCCAAATCCGAACTGCTCAGGCGGAGCGTACTCACGTGTGCCAAAATGCGAGGTATCGGACTCGGACTCAGGGTTGAAGATACGGGCAATACCGAAATCGATAAGGGTAAGCTTCCCCCAGGAAAGAATGATGTTGGAAGGCTTCAGGTCTCGGTGGATAACGGCCGGACTGAAGCACTCGTGCAGTTCCCGAACCGCTTCGCAGGCCCGAGGGAAAACCTCCATCGCAAGCTCGGGCGAAGCCCCACAACGGTCAACTACTTCACCTAGGGTTTCGCCCTGCACGAAGTCCACAAGGACCACGCGCTGGTCTTTCAATTGATAGCAAGCGTGGATACGTGGCAGATGCTCGACCGCGAGACCCGCCTGCTCGGCATCGTAGATAGCCTGATACACCGAGCCCAGGCCGGAATCCACCTGAAGGTACTTGCGCACAAACGGCCCCTCGGTACCGCCATCGGGCAGGCGTCTTTCAACCTTCTGTGTAGTCTCAGCTTGGGTCTGCTTCAGTGTTTCGATAACCTCGAACTCGTTGTCGAAAGCAACAAGGGAAAGAAAACTGCCGAGCTCGTCATCCCCTTGGGGCGAATTGGAAGAATGAGCAGCCTCGTCGGCGAAACAGGCAGAACGACAGCCCGGCAACCCCGTCTGCACAGCGGCGGGGTTGCCGGGTTCGTCATGGTTATCGTTAGGAGTATGCGAGTTCTGCATTCCAGCACTCATGAGCAAATCGTCTCTTCACCGAAGCGAAACAGTTCCTCGTCTGTTTTCTGCAGGGAATAGCCCCTATCCACAGCGAAAATGATGATCGCGTCACGCCGGTTCTTGCAGTACAGCTCGTTGACGCCCGCCGCCTTAAGGAGCCTGTCGGTTTCGCGAAGGCTCAGCCCCATGGCGAAGGAAAGCTGAAGCACCTTGTTGCGGGAAGCCTTACGTGTGCCCTTGAATATCTGATAGCCGAACGTCTCGTTGAGGCCGGCATCATGCACGATCTTCGAGCGCTGCAAGCCCTTTTCCGCAAGAAGCTGCTGCAAGTACTCGGAAAGGGATCTACCCTCAACCCCGTTGCGCTCAATAAATGCCTCGGGGCTGGGAGCGGAAAGCAACTCGTCAAGCAATTCCTCAGTAAGGGGCTCCTCCACGCGCCGCTTCCTCCTTCGTCTCCTTCGGACATTAGAAGCCATTTTAGTGGGAAGCCGACCCGACGGAAAGCAAATCAGAGCAGAAGGCGGCTAGAGGTTGGCGATGGCGTAGTCGGCCTGTTCCTCCGTGAACTTCTCGCCATATTCGCTGGTGAGCTGGTCATGGATAGCGGAGGGCGACATGCTCATCTGATCCTGGTAGGTTTTAGCTTTCGCAAGGGCGTTGGCGTTCCAGTCGGCTTTAACGTTGTCGATAGCGTACTGAGCCGCCTCGGCAGAGAATTTATCGCCATATTCGCTGGTGAGCTGATCGTAGATACCTTGCTTAGAGAGATACATCATGTTGGCGTACGTATCGGCCTTCTTCAAGGCTGACTTATATTCGGTAGGCACCTCCCGCTTCTCAGACTGCTGCGCTTCAGAAGCAGCAGTGCTATTCCCGGCGGCCGTCTGAGCTGCAGAGGAATCAGACTGCGATTGCGCCGTGGAACTCGAGGCAGAGCTTGTCGAAGAGTTCGAGGCACCGGCGCCTCCGCCTGCAGCAATGCAGACAACGACAACTATGAGGATCCAGAACCATACCCGCTTATAGATGGGCTTCTTCGCCGTCGCTCCAGAACCTTGATTGTTTTCCGACTGCTGGGGCATTTGGTTATCGTTGCTCATACCGCTTCCTTCCGTTAGGACTCCGCACCGCAAAACTGCTGGTAGCGATGCATGTAATGAAGCAACGGTATCTTAAACGGCAACAGCTTTCATTAGCTAGCAGCTCAGTAGGCGCGCAGGGTTCTGCCCAATATTTCGGAAGTAGCAAGTATCGTGCTAGCCCACCGGGAGCCACGGCATCCGCGATAAAACATTCTGCAAAATAGCTATGCCCTGCACCGTGGATCCAAGGTTAAACGCGGATCGCCCTACTCGTCCCAGGGGTGGGACGTTAGGTGCCAGCCGTCGCAGTAGGGGCAGCGGTAGATCGAAAGGCCGGTGCGGCCGTTTTCCTCGCACCAGGCAAGGTTCTCCTGGGCTTCGGCGCGCGAGGCATAGCGGTTCTTGGAGTCGCACGCCTTGCGCTTGCGGGCAGCGGCCTTGTCGGCTTCCGCCTTGCCGCGCCGTGCCCCCTCGCGGGCGAACGCCCCATCCAGCGAGCTGAAAGGGTCCAGGCTCGCCGAGAACTCCGCCTTCTGCTTCGACCAAGCCGAACGTTTCCTGCTGCCCATGTTCCCTCCCTCGGTTCGTTTCCCAAAAGCTTAGCAGAGCTGCCCGCCCCCTCAAAAACGAGAAGAGCCCCGAAGGGCTCTTCCGCAGAAAGGAACGAAGCGAAAAACGCTTGCAGGCTTATTTGTCCGCCAGAGCAGCATGAGCTGCTGCAAGGCGAGCCAGCGGCACGCGGTAAGGCGAGCAGCTGACGTAGTCCAGGCCGATGCCGTAGAACGTCTTGATGGAATCGGGGTCGCCGCCATGCTCGCCGCAAACGCCGCAAACGATGTCGGGGTTGCCCTGATGGCCCAGCTCGACGCCCATCTTAACCAGCTTGGCAACGCCGGGGTCTACCGTGGCGAAGGGGTTGTAAGGCAGGATACGCTCAGCAAGGTACTGGGAGATGAACTCCGCCTCTACGTCGTCGCGGGAGAAGCCGAACGTGGTCTGGGTAAGGTCGTTGGTGCCGAAGCTGAAGAAGTCTGCCTTGGTGGCGATCTCGTCAGCGGTTACAGCGGCACGAGGAAGCTCGATCATGGTGCCGATCTTGATGTCCAGCTCCACGCCCTGCTCCTGGGCAACCTGGGCGATAACGCCTTCGGCCTGCTCGCGGAGCTTGGCAAGCTCGGGAACAACGGAAACCAGCGGGATCATGATCTCGGGCTGCGGGTTCAGGCCTTCCTTCTTCAGCTCGGCAGCGGCGGTTGCGATAGCGCGAACCTGCATCTCTGCCAAGATGGGGTACTTGATTGCCAGACGGCAACCACGCAGGCCCAGCATGGGGTTGGCCTCGGCGAAGGAGTCGATCTGCTCCATAAGGGCACGCTTCTTCTCGATCACCGCAGGGTCGCCGCCGGTAGCCTCGAGGCGGGCGATCTCCACGTCGAGGGCGCGTGCGGACTCCAGGAACTCATGCAGCGGCGGGTCGAGCAAGCGAACGATGACCGGCAGACCGTCCATAGCGCGGAACATGCCCAGGAAGTCGCCCGTCTGAGCCTTGAACAGGTCGGCGCAGGCCTTCTCGCGGATGGCCTCGTCGTCGTTCAGGATGAAGGTCTGGATGATCTGCTTGCGCTCGCCCAGGAACATGTGCTCGGTGCGGCACAGGCCGATGCCCTGTGCGCCGAAGTCGCGGGCCAGCTGAGCATCCTCGGGGTTGTCGGCGTTGGCGCGAACACCCATGGTGCGGAACTCGTCTGCCCACTCCAGGATGGTGTCAAGGTCGCCGGCGAGCTCGGGCTGAACCAGCTCGACTGCGCCCAGCACAACGATACCGGTGGTACCGTCGAGCGAGATCATGTCGCCTTCCTTGATAACGATGTCGGTGCCGGTGATGGCGGCCTGCTTGGCCTCGGCATCGATCTTCAGGGCGTCTACGCCGCAGACGCAGGGAGCGCCCATGCCACGTGCGATAACGGCTGCGTGGGAGGTCTTGCCACCGTGGGAGGTAAGAACGCCCTCGGCAGCGATCATGCCGGCAAGGTCGTCGGGAGTGGTTTCCCAACGGACCAGAACGGTCTTGCGGCCTTCCTTGGCAGCGGCAACCGCGTCTTCAGCGGAGAACACAGCTTCGCCCACGGCAGCGCCCGGGGAAGCGTTCAAGCCCTTGGCAACCACGTCGTAGTCGGCCTTGGCGTCGAACTGCGGGTGCAGCAGCTGGTCGAGCTGCTCAGGGTCTACGCGCTGAACAGCCTCTTCCTTGGTGATAAGGCCTTCCTGCTCCATCTCGATGGCGATGTGCAGAGCGGCGGCAGCGGTACGCTTGCCAACGCGGGTCTGCAGCATCCACAGCTTGCCCTGTTCGATGGTGAACTCGATGTCGCACATGTCGCGGAAGTGGTTCTCCAGGATGGTGAACACCTCTTCCAGCTCGCGGCCAGCCTCTTCAAGGCCGGGGGTGTTCTTCAGCTCGGCGATGGGGCTGGTGTTGCGGATACCGGCAACAACGTCTTCGCCCTGGGCGTTCACCAGGTAGTCGCCATAGAATTCCTTCTCGCCGTTGGCGGGGTTGCGGGTAAATGCCACGCCGGTAGCGGAGGTGTTGCCCTTGTTGCCGAAGATCATGGACTGCACGTTCACGGCAGTGCCCAGATCGTCGGAGATCTTGTTCTGCTTGCGGTACAGGATTGCGCGGGGGTTGTTCCAGCTGCCGAACACAGCCTCGATTGCCAGCTGGAGCTGGGTGTCGGGGCTCTGCGGGAACTGCACCTGGCCGTCTACCACCAGCGAGGGGTACTCGTCGGCACTGACGTTCTCGGTGAAGATCTTCTTGAACTCGCCTACGAGCTCCTGCAGGTCTTCAGCGGTAAGGTCCGTGTCGGACTCGACGCCGCGGCTGCGCTTCATGATGTTGATGGCGTTCTCGAACAGGTCGCCGTCGAGGCCCATAACCACGTTGGAGAACATCTGGATGAAGCGACGGTAGGAGTCCCATGCGAAGCGAGGGTTCTCGGTCTGCTTGATAAGGCCGTTGATTGACTGATCGTTCAAACCGAGGTTCAGCACGGTGTCCATCATGCCCGGCATGGACATGGGAGCGCCGGAGCGAACGGAAACCAGCAGGGGATCCTCTGCGTCGCCGATCTTCTTGCCGATACGGTTCTCAAGGTCGAGACGATATTCCTGGATAGTGTCAAGAACGCCCTCAGGCCACGTGTTGTCAGAGTTTGCGTACTCCATGCACGTCTGGCAGGAAATCGTGAATCCCGGAGGCACCGGCAAGCCGATGTTGGCCATCTCGGCGAGGTTCGCGCCCTTGCCGCCGAGGATGGGCTTCATGTTGGTGTTGCCCTCCGTAACGTTCTTGCCGTTTGCGTCCTTGCCGAATGCGTAGACGCGCTTAAGTTGGTCCGTCACCATCTTCTCCTTAGACTAAACGTTTCTCTCTCAATCCCGCGGGGCAAAGACCTGCGGGTGAGCGTTCTCATAATATCGTAAAATCTCCTGCGCCGTTTCTTCGATAGCCCTGTTATCAGTGCGAACAACGATGCAGCCGAGCTTCCTCATCAGTGCGCGGGCGCTCTCCAAATCCTGGTACACACACTCCAAATCTGCATATGAAGCAGCCACATTGCTGGCGTTGCCCAGGCGGCGCTTGCGGATATCGGAGAGGATCTCGGGGGAAATGATCAAGCCGAACAAGCGCGTTGGATCAACTTCGTAAATCTCTTTGGGCGGCTCGCTTTGGGGGTCGAGCGGCACATTGGCCACGCGGTAGCCCATCTGCGAGAGGTAGATGGAAAGCGGCGTTTTCGACGAGCGGGACACGCCGATGAGCACGATATCGGCCTCGGGCAGATCCTGCGGGTTGCGGCCGTCGTCGTGGGAAATGGTGAACTCCATGGCCTCGATGCGGCGGAAGTAGTACTCGTTCACCGAGTGCAGGCGCCCCGGCTCGTTCAGCGGGCTCTTCCCCGTGGCGGCGGAAAGCGCGGCAAGCGCGTTGCCCATAAGGTCCACGCCCAGGATCTGATCGGAATGCTGCTGTATATAGGCACCCATTGCGTTGCGCATCTTCTCGTCTACCAGGGTGTAGAACACCACGAACGGCGTGAAGCCGCGGCTGACGTGGAAGCTGAAGTGCGCGTCCAGTTCCTCGATCATGCTCTCGGGCGAAACCACGCGCGGCAAGATCTCGATGGCCGGGTCGTACACCTCGAAGCACGCCGCCGCCGCGCGCACCAGGGTCTGCGCGGTGGTGCCCACCGAGTCGGAAACTACATGTATCACGGGAAAGCCGTCGTGGGCCTTGCCCTGGGTCATCCAATTCTGCATGAAAACCTCCCCTAGAAAGGAAACGGCCCCATTCGGGGCCGCACGTTGAAACGGTTATTTCGCCTTGGAAAGCAGCGCGAAGTCGGCCACGTTGGCGAACACGCCCACGAAGCGGTTCAGCAGCCGCAGGCGGTTCTGGCGCAGGGCCTGGTCTTCGTCCATGACCATCACCTCGGCGAAGAACGCGTCGATGGGCTTGCGCAGCGATGCCAGCTTCGCCAGGGCGCCGGCGTAGTCGTTGGCGGAAAGCGCCTGGGCCACCGATTCCTCGGCCGAGGCAACGGCTTCCAGCAGCTGCTGCTCTACCGGGGCAAGCAGGCTTTCGTCCACGTGGGTGCCCAGATCGGCTTCGCGCAGGTTGTTGGCACGAGCATAGGCAGTAGCCAAGTCCTCGAACGCCTCGAGCTGTTCGCTGCGGGCAGCTTCCAGCGCATGGACGCGGCTGATAAGCTCCACCGGCTCGCGAACGCCGGCTGCCAGAACGGCGTCGATGGCGTCGGGGCTGTTGCCGCCGTCGCGCAGCATCACCTTGGTGCGAGTGACGAAGAATTCCACAACCTGAGAAAGAGCCTCTTCCCTATCGAAGGAGATGCCTTGGTCGGCGTAGGAATCAAGCGCGGCTTCGATGGCGGGCACCAGCTGGACGTCGA
>CAVHGQ010000077.1:0-7612 GCA_963635335.1 Candidatus Melainabacteria bacterium
TGCCTAGGTTCTGGTCGGCCGGCTACCCGCATGGTTGCCATGGCAAGAGCGATTCGGGTGATGGAAACAGCCATTCGGCCTGCGCGGAATGGCGAGCATTCTGCGAATCACATGGAACCCAATGATGAACACCATCAAGAAGAGAAAGGCAAAACGATGAGCACCATCATGAAGCGCATGAGCGCAATGCTCGTTGCGTTGGCTCTTGCCATTGTGGGCTTCGGCGCAACAACTGCCTATGCCGATGAGCCGAGCCAATATGCCAAGGGCCTTGAGTTGACAGGCCTTGCACCTGGCGAGACCGTGCAGGTGTACAAGCTCATGAGCTACAGCACTGACTACAACACGTATGAGTTCGACGACACTTCGGCTGGTAGCCTGAAGAGCTTCAAGACTTACTTGCATACCGCCGCTACTGCGGCTAGCAAGGGCGACGAGGCCTACCTCGCTAGCCTTACGGCTTCTACCAACCCGACGATTTCCAGTTTCTTGGGAACCTACCTCTACGGTACGGAGACGTACGCAAAGCCGGCTTCAACCGATACGACGGTGCCCGACGGCGCAACCAGCGTGAACCTCACGCTCGACCCCGGCTACTACCTGGTGTCGGTAAAGACCGTTGACGGCAAGGACGGCTCCAACGTCTATAATCCGTTCTCCGTCTTCGTCAAGATGGACGGCGAGAACTCGACCATTACGGCGGGCTCGGGCCAAGAAGGCGTATCGAAGGTTCAGATGAAGAGCTCCAAGGGCCCGAGCATCACCAACAAGGTCAAGCGCGCCAACGGCACCGACATGGACTCCTCTTGGAAGAACACCAAGACCGTCACCATCGGCGAGACGATTCTTCATCGTGTGGCGCTGACTATTCCCGATTGGCAGGCCGACACGACACCGCGCCTCGAGCTCGAGGTTGCGCTCGCCAACCAGCAGTACAAGACCGGATCGGTAAAAATTTATTCGGGTCAGGGCGATAATAATTCGGACTACAATCCTTCCGGCGATCTTCAGTCGGGTGCGATCAAAGATGGAACCATCGGCGATTATTCAAACGGCTCCCAGAGCGCGACCTTTAGCATCGACTACTCGAAGCTCACCGGCTCGGGCGAGCGCACGTACTACATCACCTACGAGACGACCGTCATGAGCGACATCACTGGTACGGCCAATGCGGGCGTTGCGACGGCCGCCACGAGCACCGACAAGGTGAAGTACAGCACCAGTGACGTCTCGTACTCCTACACGACCGAGCAGACGACGACCCTGTACACCTACTCCACCAAGCTCACCAAGAAGGACTTTAACGGTGACCTGCTCTCGGGCTCTAAGTTCAAGGTGTATGTGGGCGACTTCACAACGCCCATGACGTTCGAGAAGGTTGATACAGGCAAGACGAGCGAGGGGAAGGACTCTTGGTACTACCGTCCCTCGAGCACCGGCACCATCACCACTGAGATCGAGGCTGGCGGCGACGAGTGCTACCTGCTCATCAAGGGCCTCGATCCCTACAAGGACTACTACTTTGAGGAGAGCACCACGCCCAAGGGCTACTACGCCCCGGTCGGCAAGTTCAAGCTCGACCTCGCGTCGCAGATGGATACCACCGACAACACGGAGCACTCGGGCAACCTTTCGACGAGCTCAAAGGTGGAGGCTGTGAATCCCGCCGACACGAGCCTCGTTGAGGGAACGGTCAATACGACGTACTCGCGCCAGTTCGACATCGTCATCAAGAACTCCAGTACGCCTTCGCTGCCCACCACGGGCGGCATGGGCACCCTGCTGTTCACCGTTGCGGGCATTGCCCTGATGGTTGTTGCCGGTGCGGTGTACTTCGCTCGCCGCAAGAAGTCCAACAACTAGCACGTGCAACCCAGGGCCTCCAGTTCGGCGGCCCTGGGTTCGCGGCGCATACGTAGGGTCTCAACAAGCAAGGAACCACGATTGGCAGAAACCAAGGACATGGCAAAAGGCAAGAAGGCGCCGGGCTTTCTGGTGCCTGCTCTCATCTTCGTTCTTGGCTTGTGCATCCTGCTTTACCCCACGGTCAGCGATCTGTGGAACCAGTTCCGTCAGAACCAGCTGATCAGCGACTATCAAGAATCGGTGCAGCGGCTTTCGCCCGAGGATTATTCCCAAGCGAAAGCCGCTGCCCGAAGCTACAACGATTCCTTGCGGTTGAGCTTTGCCGATGCGTTCAGCAGCACCAAGCCTGAGGCTTCGGCCAACGATGAGTATTGGCAACTGCTGAACATTGCCGGCAACGGCGTGATGGGCTACGTCGAGATCCCGAAGATCAGCGTGAGGCTGGCCATCTACCACGGGCTCTCTGACGAGGTCCTGCAAACCGGGCTGGGTCACGTGCTGGGAACCTCGCTGCCCATCGGCGGGCTGGGAACCCATTGCGTGGTGGCCGGCCATCGCGGCTTGCCGTCGGCCTTGCTGCTCACCGACCTAGACCAGATGGAGTTGGGCGACAAGTTCGCGGTATACGTGCTCGATGAAAAGCACTGCTACGAGGTGGACCGCATTTCGGTGGTGGACCCTGATGATGTCTCTTCGCTGGAAGTGAACGCTAACGAGGATTACTTCACCTTCATCACCTGCACC
Source organism: Candidatus Melainabacteria bacterium (assembly GCA_963635335.1). Classification (GTDB taxonomy): domain Bacteria; phylum Actinomycetota; class Coriobacteriia; order Coriobacteriales; family Eggerthellaceae; genus Anaerotardibacter. Next base: position 2,611 of record CAVHGQ010000077.1, read on the forward strand.
CCCTATGGGGTGAACACGCAGCGCTTGCTGGTGCGGGGGCATGCGGTGGCCGATGCCGATGTGGCTTCGGTTGATGCCGTGGAGCAGCTGATGAACAGCCTTGGTTGGCAGGGCAAGCTGGCCCTGGCGCTTCTGGCGATTATTGTGGCCGTGCTGGTTATCCGCGCGGTGAAGCGCCGCTTGGCTAGCGAGGAACCTTCGGGCGCACACGCCCGATAGAACAGCGGGCCAGAGAATGACCCATTCGATACCAGGGCATTTCGAAAGGAGGGAACGTATGGCAAAACGAACAACAGCATCGGCATTCGGCATTGGCCTGATAGGGCTTCTGCTCTCGTTGGCACTTTGCCTTGTTGCGCCTGTTTCAGCCAGCGCTATAGCCAAGCCCGATTTGTCCGAGCGGGGCAGCGTTACCGTTGGTTGCACATACGATTCTTCCCCCATCTCGAATGCGAAGTGCTCCCTGTTCGAAGTTGCCGCCTTCAACAGTCAGGGCTCGTTTTCCCTTGCGTCGGATTTCTCTGACTGCGACGTTGACTTTTCTTCCTTGAGCAGCGCGCACGATTGGCGGAATGCGGCGCAACGGGCCGCTTCGTATGCCGACGCGCATCAAATCGGCGGTACTGCAGCCGAGACGGGAGCCCTGGGAATGGCCTTCTTCGGTGGGGTCGAACCTGGCCTGTACCTGGTTCGCATATCCGATGTTTCCAACGACGGGTACCGCTACGTTTCCGCACCTTCCCTCGTTGCGGTTCCCTCCATGAACGCCGATGAATCAGCCTGGGTATACCAGGTGGTTGCCCTGCCGAAATTCGAGCGCACGGCAATAGATGCAGAGCCTGGCCAGCAAAGCGGTCAGGCTTCTGGAGAGAAGGCCGAAGACGGCGCGAAATCCGGCCTTTCCAAGACGGGCGACGTTGAGCCGTTGGCCATCACGATTGGCATCCTTGCCATGCTGGTGGGTGCCTACGGCATCGCCCATGCCGCCTGGTTCCGCCGCAAGCGAAGCCAAGCTGGAAGCGAAAGCGAGGAAGGCTAGTCTTCCTCGTCGTGGAAGGTAAGGTCCACGTGCTGGGCAACGAAGCCGAACACCTCGCTGTAATACGTTGCGGGGTCGGCAAAGCACGACTGGCAATGGCCGGCATTGGGAACCAGCAGGAACTCGCTGCCCGCGCCGCTCTTGCTGATGAGCGCCCCTTCAGAATCTTCGCCGCATTCGCGCGCGGCAAATCGTTCGATAATCGGCTCGCGGTCGCATCCGGCAGCCATGCCCAGCCACGCGCCCATGTAGGGTGCGGTGAGCACATCCTCTTCGCCATGGATTATGAGCAGGGGGATGTTGGTGGCGCGAACCGCCGCTAGCGGTTTCGACTTGGCCAGATCGTAGCCGTTCGGCTCTCTGCGCAAGGCATAGCGCATCATTTCCAGTGCGGGGTGCGGGCGCCCTGCGCCTTCGCCCAAGAGCGGCAGGAACTCGTTCCAGGCATCGGTGAAGCTTGCATCGCAGATGCAGGCGCACACCTGCTTGGGCAGGTCCTGCTCCTGCGTGGCCATAAGGATGGATGCGGCGCCGAAGCTTTGGCCGTGGAGCACGATCTGCGTGTTCTGGCCGGTGCGGGCCACGATCCAGCTGCACCAGGCAACCACGTCACGGCGGTCAAGCCAGCCCAGCCCCGACCAGCTGCCATCGCTTTCGTTGTGGGCGCGCAGATCCACCAGCATGATGTTGAAGTCCAGCTCGGCGTACGCACGGGCATGCCCCAGGTTGTCGCGCCAGCTTCCGCCGAAGCCATGGAAGAACACCACCCACGGACGCTGGCGCCGGCTTGCGGGGTACATCCTTCCGGAAAGCAAGGTATTGTCGCTGGAGCGCACCTGGATGCGGCGGGCAACCGTGCAGGATTCCAGCCAGGCGCACACGGCTTCGGCTTCTGCCGCTCGGTTGCGGTTGATGGTGGCCAGCTCGTCTTCGGAAAGGTTCGGCGCCAAGGAATCCATCATGTTCAGCGACGTGAGCCATTCGCCGGCTCCGTTCTGCTGCTGCGGGGAATCTTTGCGCCCCAGCGCATTCGCCAGGAAGAAATGCCCAGCTAGGAACACGATTAAAATTGCGGCAATGGTGCCAACGATAACGGCGATCCCGGCACCCATGAGCCCGGAACGGAACAGCGCAACGCCTGCGCCTATGAGCAGCAAAATGAACAGCCAGGTAAGGCGAATGCGCCAGCTGGTGGGCTTTCGCTCGTAACCGTCGCCAAGACGGTTTACCTTGGTTGGCAATGCTGCCCCTTTCACGGGCGCGGCGACATCTGTTTCGTTCTTGTGGTGCATCCTACCGCCTTTCTGGAATAGATAGGTTAGCCCGTCCGCAGGGGAGCGGGCGGGCTTGTTGTGAAAACGTTGCACGAAAGCGCAATTAATTCTCAAGAAATGCACGAAGGCGCGACCGGCACATGGCTGGGCGCGCCTTCTGTTGCAAGGTTTGCGGTTGGCGTTGCTGGCGTTGGCTGCACAATCGGTTGCGGCAGAAGCCCGAGCGCCCTTCCGCTTCGTTTCTGCCGCGACGTTACGCGGGAAGCGGCCTCCCTTGTGGCGTTGGGCGGATGCTTTGCAGCCGGCGTGTCTGAGCGTGCAGCCTATGCCGCCGGCCGGGCTACTTCACCACCAGAACGGGGCAGGAAACGTTTTCCGTAACGGCCTTGCTCACGCTGCCCAGCAGCAGCTCTCTTAGGCCGCTCAGGCCGCGCGAACCCATCACAACCAGGTTGGCCTCGCACTCGTGCGTTTCCTTCACGATAGCCTGAGCCGCCTCGCCGGTGAGCACCTTCTGCGTGCACGCAATGCCCAGGTCACCCAACAACTTCGCGGCCGATTCGTTGGCGCCCTTCGCGCGGCTTACGCTGGCCTCGGCTGCCGTTTCGGCAACGCTCAAGATCTCGATGGAATGCACCTTCTTCAGGTCGATGGCGTGGGCGGCAAAGCCGATGGCGTCAAGCGATGCGCGCGAGCCGTCGGTTGCGATTAGCAGGCTGCCCACCGAAGAGGCAAGCTCCTTTTCGGCGGCGGTAGCGGCGAGCCGTGCCTTGTCCAACTTGCGGTTGCGGAAGTACACGCCCCAGTTGATGGCTAGGCAGAACAGGTTCAGGAAGTACACCACCAGCACCCAGTTCACAGCGTCGGCGGCGAACTTGGCGATGATGCCCGCCACGTAACCGGCGGTGATCAGCAGGATGAACTGCCAGCTGGTGCCCGCCGCGGTCCCGGCCTTGTAGTTCTTGTACGCGTTGATGGGCCAGGAAAGGCCGAAGCAGATAAGCATCGCTGCTTCCAGTACTTGCGCGATCATCATGGGGGAGGCTCCTTTGTCTTTTGCTCTAGTTCGGTTGCACACCCTAGTCCTTGAACAGATTCAAATCAAATATCAAAGCATCATGAAACGATGCAGATCGGTTATTATTCAGACATGGATACCGACCAGATGAGATACTTCCTCGACGTTGCGGAAACGGAGCACATGACGCGCAGCGCGCGCAGGCTCCACGTTGCCCAGCCGGCGCTCAGCCGCTCCATTGCCCGCCTGGAACAGGAGTTGGGGGTTCAGCTGTTCTACCGGGAAGGCCGCGGGCTCAGGCTTACAGAGGAAGGAAGGCTTTTCCAGCGGCGCTTGCGCCCGGTGTTCCTGGAGCTGGCCGAGGCATGTTCCGAGGTTTCCCAGGCTGCGAACACGCTGCCGTCTCAGGTTCGCGTTCACTTGGGTGCCGCTTCGCATATTGCGGCCAATGCCATTGCGGAATGGATGGTGCTCCAGCCCGAGCATGGGGTAGTGCTCACCCAGTCGGCTAAGGCGGAAGGCGACAAGGTGGATGTGGTGGTGGATTCGCGCCAGCCCGAGGTCTTCGCAGAGCACCAATGTTTTTCGGAGCGCGTGATGATCGCCTGCCCGGCCGCCGATGCCAGCGGCTTTTCCCGCGTCCCCGTGCCGTTGGACGAGCTGCGCGACCGCGACTTCATCTCGCTTTCCTATTCATCGGGCTTCAGTCGCTTCACGCATGAGCTGTGTGCGGCAACGGGCTTCGAGCCCCACGTCACCTTTGAAAGCGACAACCCCAGCGTTGTGCGCAAGATGATCGGCTTGGGGCTGGGCGTGGGTTTTTGGCCGGAACGCAGCTGGGGCTCGGTTACGGGAGGGGATGTATCCCTGCTGCCCCTCGACATCGAGCAGCGGCGAATGGTGCACGTTTGGCTGGCGCGCCATTCACAGGGCAATGCCTTGGCAGAGGGGTTCTATCAGCATCTTTGCAGCTATTTCGGCAACTGTTTCCACTGATCTGGGGAAGTTTTCGCACCTGTTTCAGCCGTTCGCCCCTGGCCTGATGGTGTTTTGTGAATGATTGCTTAACTATTTATTAAGTAAGACTAAAATACCCACTTGGCTCTTATCCTTTATACGAAACAGGTACGAAATGGAATTGACGGAACTTTTGAATACGGTGGACGCTGCAGTTTGGGGTCCGCCGATGATCATCTTGCTGTTGGGATGCCATATCTATACCACCATCCGCACCAAGGGCATCCAGCGCAAGCTGCCGTTGGCGTTGAAGCTCTCGGTGACGAAGGACGACGGCGCCGAAGGCGACATCAGCAACTTCGGCGCAATGGCCACCTCGCTGGCCTCCACGCTGGGCACTGGCTCCATCGTGGGTGTTGCCACCGCGGTGCTTTCGGGTGGCCCGGGCGCGGTGCTGTGGATGTGGCTCACCGGCATCCTGGGCATGGCCACGAAGTATACGGAAGTGTTCGCGGCCATGAAATACCGCGTGAAGGATTGGCGTGGCCAGATGATGGGCGGCGCCATGCACGTGTGGGAGCAGCGCTTCAAGCGCGAGGACGGCACCGTGCCGTGGTGGGCGAAGCTGGCCGCCATCTGGTTCTCGGTTATGGCGTGCTTCACCATCTTCGGCATCGGCTGTGCCGTGCAGACCAGCGCCATCACCAGCGTGGT
>CAVHGQ010000078.1:0-7492 GCA_963635335.1 Candidatus Melainabacteria bacterium
GCTGCTCATCGTTGTTCGGCATCGGGGCAGCCATCTTCCTGAACGAGTACACCGATAGGGGCAACTTGTTCGTGCGCATCGTGGCGCTTGCCACGGAAACCTTGGCCGGCATCCCGTCCATCGTGTACGGCCTGTTCGGGCTGTTGTTCTTCGTGTACTACCTGCAGTGGGGCCTTTCGCTTCTGGCGGGTGTGTGCACCATGGCCATCATGACGTTTCCCATCATCATGCGCGCCACGCAGGAAGCACTCTTGGCCGTGCCCGACCTGTACCGCGAAGGCTCGTTCGGCCTAGGCGCGGGGCGCTTCCGCACGGTGCTCCGTGTAGTGCTGCCATCGGCCATTCCCGGCATCCTTGGCGGCATCATCCTGGCAATCGGCCGAACGGTAGGCGAATCGGCGGCGCTGATCTACACCGCCGGATCGATCGCTGCCGTTCCCGAATCGGTGTTCAGCTCCACGCGAACGCTGGCGGTGCACATGTACCTGCTTGCCAGTGAGGGCCTGCACATCGACGCAACCTATGCCACGGCAGTGCTGTTGCTGCTGTTCGTACTGCTCATCAACTTCGCAACCTCGGCTGTTGCGAAACGAATCGCAAAAGGAGGTATGAGCGATGAGTAACCTCCCCAAGATGGAGGTGTCGCACATGGACTTGTTCTATGGCGACTACCAGGCTCTCACCGACATCAATATCTCGTTCATGAAGAACAAGGTCACGGCCATGATCGGCCCTTCCGGCTGCGGCAAATCCACGTTGCTGAAGTCGCTGAACCGCATGAACGACCTGGTGGAAGGCTGCAAGATCACCGGCCGCATCACGCTCGACGGCGACGACATCTACGACCGCTACGACGTGAACGTCCTTCGCAAGAAGGTGGGCATGGTGTTCCAGAAGGCCAATCCGTTCCCCATGTCCATCTACGACAACATCGCGTTCGGCCCGCGCACCCACGGCATAAAGAAGAAGGCCGAGCTCGATGAGATCGTGGAGGACTCGCTGCGCAAGGCCGCTATCTTCGACGAGCTGAAAGACCGCCTGAAGAAGAACGCCCTGGGGCTTTCCGGCGGCCAGCAGCAGCGCCTGTGCATCGCCCGCGCCCTTGCGGTGGGGCCGGAGGTCCTGCTGATGGACGAGCCCACCAGTGCGCTTGACCCCATTTCCACTTCCAAGATCGAGGAGCTGGTAGGTGAGCTGAAGAAGAACTACACCATCATCATCGTCACTCACAACATGCAGCAGGCTGCCCGCATCTCTGACACCACGGCATTTTTCCTGCTGGGCGAAATGGTGGAATGCGGGCCTACGCAGACCATGTTCTCCAATCCGGCAGACAAGCGTACGGAAGACTACATCTCAGGGAGGTTCGGCTGATATGGCACGACCGATTTTCGACGAAGAGCTGCATTCGCTCCGCAAAGACGTGATAGAGATGTCCACCCTGGTGGAAGACGCCCTGAGCGGCTCGCTTGAGGCCGTTCGCGAGGGCAACGAGACCAGGGCGTACCTGATCACGCAGAACGATTCGATCGTTGACGACCAGGAGCGCGCTATCGAGCGGCTGTGCCTGCGCCTGCTTCTGCGGGAGCAGCCGGTAGCCACCGACCTGCGTGCGGTGACGGCGGCTTTGAAGATGGTCACCGACCTGGAGCGCATCGGCGACCAAGCGGTGGAGATCTGCGACATCGCCCTGACCCTTGGCGGCAAGGCGGATTTCTCCGCGTTCCCTTCGCTCATCGCGCTGGCGGAACTGGCATGTGCCCAGGTAAGCGATGCCGTTGCCTCGTATGTGAACCTCGACCTTGGAAAGGCGCAAGCCTGCGCGAAGAAGGACGACTCGGTAGATGCCCTGTTCGAGGAGTCCAAGTGCGAGATAATGCGGCACATCATCGAGCACGAGCCCGACGAAACCTTGGCGCTTGACCTGTTCATGATCGCGAAGTACCTGGAGCGCGTGGGAGACCACGCGGTGAACATCGCCGAATGGGTGGAGTATGCGGTCACGGGCGTGTACAAGGGCGTGAACATGGGGGAGTAACCTGAGGGGGCGGGCGCTGCGCCTCGCGCACCATGCTCGCCCTGAGTCTATTCCCAGCCTCAACCTGATCCCACGCCGCCTTTCCTTGAAGCCCCGGGCTCGCCCTATTCAGGCCAACCTTGCCAGCCCCGCCCTTTGTGTGTTGCCTTGTGCAGCCTGCAGGGGGCGGGGCTTTCTGTGCCATAATGGGGCAAGCTCATTGAGCTGCTGAATAGATCGATTTGCCGGTTCGCCGGATAGCATAGGAGGCTTCGATGGCTGGTACTCTTTCTGGTCGCCATTTCTTGAAACTGCTCGATTTCACTTCCGCCGAGATCACCGAGATGATCGACTTGGCCGAAGAGCTGAAGGCGAAGAAGAAGCAGGGCGTGCTGCACAAAGAGCTGGAGGGAAAGGACATCGTCCTGCTGTTCGAGAAAACTTCCACGCGCACCCGCTGCTCGTTCGAGATCGCAGGTCACGACCTGGGTATGGGCGTAACCTACCTTGATCCTGCCGGCTCGCAGATGGGCAACAAGGAGTCCATCGAAGACACTGCACGCGTTCTGGGCAGCATGTTCGACGGCATCGAGTACCGCGGCTACGGCCAGGAAATCGTCGAGACGCTGGCTGAATACGCCGGCGTGCCCGTGTGGAACGGCCTTACCACCGAAGCGCACCCCACCCAGTTCATCGCCGATGCGCTTACCATCCGCGAGAACTTCGGCAAGCTCGCCGACCTTACCGTCGTGTTCATGGGCGATGCGAAGAACAACGTTGCAAACTCGCTGATGGTTGGTTGCGCGAAGATGGGCATGAACTACGTTGCCTGCTGCCCCGAGGCCGATGCCCCCGATGCCGAGCTGGTGCAGAAGGCACGCGAAATCGCCGCCGAGAACGGTGCAACGGTCACCGTTACCAGCGATGTTGAGGAAGGCACGAAGGGCGCCAACGTCATCTACACCGACATCTGGGTTTCCATGGGCGAGCCCGCAAGCTTGTGGGAGCAGCGTATCAAGGAGCTTTCCCCGTACCAGGTGAACGCCAAGGTCATGGCCAACGCCGCCGACGATGCCATCTTCATGCACTGCCTTCCCGCGTTCCACGACACCAAGACCACCGTGGCACAGGAGATAGAGCAGAAGTTCGGCCTCACCGAGATGGAAGTCACCGACGAGGTGTTCGAGGGCAGCCGCTCCCGTGTGTTCCAGGAAGCGGAGAACCGCATGCACTCCATCAAGGCCGTCGTCTTGGCCACTCTGCGTTAGGAGAATTGCGGAATGAAGAATGTTGGATACTACAACGGCGAAGTAGGCTTGTTAGAGGAATTGAAGGTTCCCTTCCTCGATCGCGTGAGCTTTTACGGCGACGGCGTCTACGATGCCACCATGGCGCTTGATGGGGTAGTGGTGTTCTCGGAAGACCACATCAATCGCTTCTTCAATAGTTGCAAGAACATGGAAATCGACCCGGGTATTTCCAAGGAAGACCTGCTCGAGCTGCTTACCGGCCTGGTTGCGAAGTGCGATGGCAACTACCAGTTCGTCTACTGGCAGGTTACGCGCGGCACCGCGCCGCGCAACCATGCGTTTCCTTCGGGCAAGTCGAACCTGTGGGTGATGATCGTCCCCGAGGAAAAGGACTTGCGCCCTGCTGATGTCCAGCTCATCACCGTGGTAGACACGCGCTTCTTCCACTGCAACACCAAGACACTGAACCTGCTTCCCAACGTCATCGCTGCTCAGCGCGCCAAGGAAGCCAACTGCTACGAGTCGGTGTTCGTTCGCGACGGCTACGTTACCGAATGCGCGCACAGCAACGTGCATATCCTGAAGGACGGGACGTTCATCACCCATCCGGCAGACAACCTGATCCTGCCCGGCATTGCCCGAAAGCACCTGCTCATGGCCTGCGAGCGCCTTGGGGTTCCCGCTGAAGAGCGCCCGTTCACTAAGGAAGAGCTCATGGATGCCGACGAGGTCATCGTGTCCTCTTCTTCCACTCCTGGCGTGGCGGTTTCCGCCATCGACGGCAAGCCGGTAGGGGGCAAGGCGCGCGAGCTGTTCGAGCGCATCCGCAATTCCGCGGCTGATGAGTTCGAACAGTACGTCCGTGAGCGCTTGGCTTAGCCGCAGCTTGGCCAGGGTTGCCAAAAGCGCTCTTGCGGATTCGCTTTGCTTGCTGGCGGCTAGCAAAGCCCGCTTGTTTTGATGATGCTACAATAAACAGCACTGCCTTCGGGCGGTGCTGTTTTGGTTTGTTCGCGCTTTGATGCGCTCGGATTTGAATACGAAGGGATTGCCCCATGACCATTCGCGAATCGCTCGAGTCGGTTTTGTTCCAGGCTTTGAAGGCCGCCGTTGATGCAGGGGAGCTTCCCCTTCAGGAAATCCCCGAGCCTTCGCTTGAGCGTCCCCGCGAAGAAGGCCATGGCGACTGGGCCTGCACCATCGCCATGCGTTTGGCGAAGGCTGCGCACATGAACCCGCGCGCAATCGCGCAGGCCATCGTGGATCACCTTCCCGAAAACGATATCGTGGAGTCGTTCGAGATCGCAGGCCCTGGTTTTATCAACCTTACCCTTACCAATTCCTCGTTCCAGGCTGTTGTTGCCGAAGCTCGCGAAAAGGGTGTCGATTTCGGCAAGTCGCAGCTGCCCGAGCCCTGCAAGGTGAACCTGGAGTACGTCTCCGCGAACCCCACCGGCCCCATGCACGTCGGCCACGGCCGTTGGGCCGCGCTGGGCGATGCCACCGCGCGCGTTCTGCGCCATGCGGGCTACGCCGTTGATGAGGAGTTCTACATCAACGACCAGGGCAATCAGATGAACGTCTTCGGCAATTCCGTGGTGGTTCGCTACCAGCAATTGCTGGGTGTTGACGTGGAGATGCCCGAGGCATGCTACGGCGGCGGCTATGTGAAGGACATCGCGCAGGCCATCATCGACCAGGATGGCGACAAGTGGCTGAATGCCGACGAGCAGGACCGCCTTGTGGAATTCCGCGAGCGCGGCTACGCCATGATGCTCGACTCCGTGAAGGCAACGCTTGCCGAGTTCGGCAACAACTTCGACACCTGGTTCAGCGAGCGCTCGCTGTTCGTTGCCGATGCCGAGGGCAAGACCAAGCAGCAGCGCGCTTTCGATGTCATGAAGGAAAAGGGCCTGCTCTACGATGAGGACGGCGCCACGTTCTTCCGATCCACCGATTTCGGCGACGACAAGGATCGCGTTCTGGTGAAGGCGAACGGAGACCTTACCTACTTCATGAGCGACGTTGCCTACCACTACGACAAGATGCAGCGTGGTTACGACCACCTTATCGACATTTGGGGTGCCGACCATCATGGCTACATCCAGCGCTGCATGGCCATGATGACCGCATGGGGCTATCCGGGTGCGCTCGAGGTAATGCTGGGCCAGCTGGTGAACCTGCTTCGCGACGGCGAGCCGGTTCGCATGTCCAAGCGCACGGGCGAGATGGTCACTTTCCAGGAGCTCATCGACGAAGTGGGCGTGGATGCCACGCGCTACCTGATGCTGTCCAAGTCCGCCGACCAGGCCATCGACTTCGACATCGAGGTTGCCAAGAAGCAGGATTCCAGCAATCCGGTGTACTACGTACAGTACGCGCACGCGCGCATCTGCTCTATCCTGCGCAAGGCTGCTGCAGAGCGCGGCATGGACGCCGAATCCGTTTCCGCGCAAGAGATTGCCCAGCTGCTTAACCTCGACGGTGCCGATCTTTCGCCGCTTACGCATGAAAGCGAGCTTGCCCTTATGCGTCAGATGGCCGATTTCACCGACCTGGTGGCCAGTGCGGCCCGCGATCGCGCTCCGTTCAGGCTCACGCACTACGCCCAGCAACTTGCCAGCCTGTTCCACTCGTTCTACGGCAACTGCCACGTCCTGGTGGAGGATAAGGCCTTGGAGCAGGCGCGTCTTTCTCTGGTGGATGCAACCCGCATCGTGCTGGCGCTCTCGCTGAATCTTCTTGGCGTGTCTGCCCCCGAGCGCATGTAGAGCTCCCGCTTATCCGAACTGAATATACGCTCACGATTTCCTTTGTTTCCAACGTGTTACAGGAGTATTGCCCAACTGTTTCGGTAATGTTTCGACAGTATTATCGAACGCGTTGAGTTTCTACAAAAGGAGGTCCCTATGAGCTACGTTGACTCCGTCATCGAGCAAGTAAAGGCCAAGAACGCGAACGAGCCTGAGTTCATTCAGGCCGTTACCGAGGTTCTGACGTCTTTGAAGCCTGTGATTGACGCGAATCCCGAGTACCAGAAGGCAGGTTTGCTCGAGCGCATTGTAGAGCCCGAGCGTGTTGTCATGTTCCGCGTGCCCTGGGTCGATGACGAGGGCAAGGTGCAGGTGAACCGCGGTTTCCGCGTGCAGTTCAACAGCTGCCTTGGCCCCTACAAGGGCGGCTTGCGCCTGCATCCGTCCGTGAACCTGGGCATCATCAAGTTCCTCGGTTTCGAGCAGATCTTCAAGAACAGCCTTACCACGCTGCCCATGGGCGGCGGCAAGGGCGGCTGCGACTTCGACCCGAAGGGCAAGTCCGACGGCGAGGTGATGCGCTTCTGCCAGTCGTTCATGACCGAGCTGTGCAAGCACATCGGCGCTGACACCGACGTTCCCGCTGGTGACATCGGCACGGGCGCGCGCGAGATCGGCTACCTGTTCGGCCAGTACAAGCGCATCCGCAACGTGTGGGAAGGCGTTCTCACCGGCAAGGGCCTGACCTACGGCGGCTCGCTTGCCCGCACCGAGGCAACCGGCTATGGCCTGATCTACTTCGTCGACGAGTACCTGAAGTGCAAGGGCGATTCCTTCGCCGGCAAGACCGTTACCGTTTCCGGCTCCGGCAACGTTGCCATCTACGCAACCGAGAAGGCCCAGCAGCTTGGTGCCAAGGTGGTTACCCTCTCTGACTCTACCGGTTGGATCTACGACCCCCGAGGCATCGATGTTGCCGTGGTGAAGCAGATCAAGGAAGTGGAGCGCGGCCGCATCTCCGAGTACGCCGAGCGTTGCGAGGGCGTGGAATACCACGAGGGACGCGGCGTTTGGGGCGTTCCCTGTGACATCGCCCTTCCGTGCGCTACGCAGAACGAGCTGTTCATCGAGGACGCGAAGCTGCTTGCCGCCCATGGCTGCAAGATCGTGGCCGAGGGCGCTAACATGCCCACCACCATGGACGCTACCCAGTACTTGCAGGAAAACGGCGTGGTGTTCATGCCCGGCAAGGCCGCTAACGCAGGTGGCGTGGCCACTTCCGGCCTGGAGATGTCCCAGAACTCCGAGCGCCTTTCCTGGACGTTCGAAGAAGTTGATGCGAAGCTCAAGGGCATCATGGTGAATATCTTCCATGCCGCCGACGATGCTGCGCGTGAGTTCGGTGTAGAGGGCGATTACGTTGCCGGTGCGAATATCGCCGGATTCAAGAAGCTCGCCGATGCGATGATGGC
>CAVHGQ010000079.1:0-7296 GCA_963635335.1 Candidatus Melainabacteria bacterium
TCGGAATCGGCAATACGTTTCCTATCAGTATATCGGAAACGTATTGCCGATTTGGGAGGAATTGCCACAAAAGCGAATCCCACGCCGGGCTTCTACGCCCACGGGTGAACGGCGTGATTCGGGCGTTCAACGCGAGGCGCGAAACCGTTAAACAGCCCCTTTCCGCCAAACCGGATGTTCACCTTGGGTTACTCGCCTCCGCCAGGTGTTTGCTGTTGCACAGAGCGAAATCTCTTCCGATGAGCCCTGGAAACGGCCGCGGCACCTAACCAATGCAACAGTGCGGTTCCAGAAGACCAGCCCGAATGTCTTTGATGAACGGAGGTTCCATGGAAGCAAGAAACCTCACCGCTGCGCCCGAAACGGCGCACCCGACCCTGAAACGCATCTTGGACGATGCCCAGGTAGACCCGAAGAAATGCTACCAGTGCGGCAAGTGCTCGGCCGGATGCCCCGTTGCCGCCGATGCCGACATGATGCCGCGCCAGGTTATGCGCCATCTGCAGCTTGGCCAGGTAGAACCCGTCTTGAAATCGAACATGCCCTGGCTGTGCGCTGGGTGCGGCATGTGCCTGGCGCGCTGCCCACAGGAAATAGACCTGCCCAGCGTGATGCTCGCCTGCCGAAGGGAGGCGAAGCGCAACGGATCGCCCGCCGTTTCCGAGGTGAACCGCTTCAACGAGCTGTTCATCGACGGCGTGCACCAGCAGGGCACTTCCGACGAAGCCATGCTGGCCATGCGCTTCAACATCACCACCGGCCACCTTCTGCAAGACGCCCTGAGCGCACCCAAGATGGTTACCCGCGGCATGCTGGGCTTCCACGGCAAGCAGCCGGAAAAGAGCAAGGAAGTTGCCGCCATCATCGACAAGGCGCGCGCGGCAGAGCAAAGCGCCCATCCCCAACCCGATAACACGAAGGGGGCCTAAGCATGAGATACGCATACTTCCCCGGATGCTCGGCCCATTCCACCGGCATCTCGTACACGAAATCCTACGACTACGTTGCCCTTGCCGCCGGCGTCGAACTGGCCGAGATCCCCGATTGGAATTGCTGCGGGGCATCGGCCGCGCACGCAGAAAGCGAGCTTTTGGGCGATGCCCTGCCCGCCCGTTCCCTTGCCCTGGCCGAAGAGGCCTTCGGCGATGCGCCCGTGCTGGCGCCCTGCGCCGGATGCTACCAGCACCTTAAAACCGCCACCGCCCATGCGCAGGAAAGCGAAGAGGTGCGAACGCAGGTGGAAAGCATCATCGGCCGCCCCTGGGCCGCAAGCGCCTACGTTGCCAACGGGTTAGAGCCCTTCCTTCCCCAAGAAGCGCAAGAGCGCATCGCCGCTCGCGTGTGCCGCCCGCTGGACGGCCTGAAGGTTGCCTGCTACTACGGCTGCGCGCTGCTGCGCCCCACCGAGGTATGCGCCTTCGACGACGATGAGCAGCCGCGCACCATGGAACAGCTCGTGTCCCTTTCCGGGGCACAGCCCATCGAATGGAACTTCAAGAACGAGTGCTGCGGCGCATCGCACCAGGTAACCGTTCCCAGCCTGGGACGCACCATGGTGCGCCGCATCTTCGAGAACGCGCATGCCAACGGCGCCGATGCCATAGCCTGCGCCTGCCCGCTGTGCATGCTGAACCTGGACATGCGCGAGGCCGAGGTCAACACGGCACGGGCAAAGGAAGGCCTGCCCGCACTGGACATCCCCGTGTACTACTTCACCGAGCTGCTGGCAGCCAGCATGGGCGCGCCGCAGGCGAAAAGCGGCATAGGGCGCCACTTCCACCCCGCCGCCAACCTGCACGAACGCGCGCATGAGGCCTGGCAGCGGCAACGGGCCGCCCAGAAAGCAGCCGAAGAGGCCGAACGCGCGGCGAAGGAAGCGCAGCGCAAGGCACGGGCCGCCGCCCGTGCTGCCAAGGCCAAGCCGAAAGCAGAAGGCGCACCCGCAGGCGCTGCAGCACCGGCACCTGCAAAGCGCGCTGAAAAGGAGGTGATCGCATGAGCCGGATCGGAGTGTTCGTGTGCCATTGCGGCACCAACATCGCGGCAACGGTAGACGTGCAGGCGGTGGCCGATGCCGCGCGCCTTATGCCGAACGTGGCCTTTGCCACCACCAACAAGTACACCTGCTCCGACCCAGGCCAGCAGGCCATTGCCGATGCCGTGAAGGAACACGACCTTGACCGCATCGTCATAGCCAGCTGCAGCCCGCGCATGCACGAGCAGACCTTCCGCAAGATGCTGGCCGAGAAAACCAACATCAACCCCTACCTGCTGGAGATCGCCAACATCCGCGAGCAGTGCTCGTGGGTGCACAAGGACAAGGCAACTTCCACCCCCAAGGCCATCGACCTGGTGGCCATGGCCGTTGCCAAGGTGGACACCGACAAGAACCTGTACACCAGCACCATCCCCGTGAACCGCAAGGTCCTGGTGGTGGGCGCGGGCATCGCCGGCATCCAGGCCGCCATCGACATAGCCGACGCCGGCTTCCCCGTAACCCTGGTGGAGCGCAACCCCTCCATCGGCGGCAAGATGGTGAAGCTTGACAAGACCTTCCCCACCATGGACTGCTCGGCCTGCATCTGCACGCCGAAGATGTCGGAAGCGGGCAACCACCCCAACATCACCATCAAAACGCTTTCCGAGGTGGAAAAGGTAACCGGCTACATCGGCAACTTCGAGGCCACCATCCGTGAGCGCGCCAAGTACATCGACTACGACCTGTGCACCGGCTGCGGCGCCTGCGAGACGAAGTGCCCCAGCAAAACCGCCAACGAGTTCGACGAGGGCCTTTCGCTTCGCAAAGCCATATACAAGCCCTTCGCCCAGGCGGTGCCCAGCAAGCCCACCATCGACGCCAAAACCTGCCGCAAGCTCACCGAGGGCAAGTGCGGCGTGTGCGCGAAGGTGTGCCCCACCGGCGCCATCCGCTACGACGACACCGACCGCACCACCACCGAAACCTTCGGCGCCATCATCCTGGCCACCGGCTACGACCTTATCGACTGGACGAAGATCTACGGCGAGTACGGCGGCGGGCGCTACCCCGACATCGTAACCGGCCTGCAGTTCGAGCGCCTGGTGAACGCTTCGGGGCCCACCGAGGGCCACATCCAGCGCCCCAGCGACCACGCCGAGCCCAAGACGCTGGCCATCATCAAGTGCGTGGGCTCGCGCGACCCGCACAAGGGCGTTTCCTACTGCAGCCGCGCATGCTGCATGTACTCGGCAAAGCATGCGCACCAGTACCTGGACAAGGTGAAGGACGGCCGCTGCTTCGTGTTCTACATGGACGTGCGCTGCGCGGGCAAAGGCTACGACGAGTTCTACATGAACACCCTGAACGACGGCGCCGTGTACGTACGCGGCCGCGTTTCGAAGATATACCCCGAGGGCGGAAAACTGGTGTGCATGGGAGAAGACACGCTTTCCGGCCAGGTGGTGCGCGTGGACGCCGACATGGTGGTGCTGGAAACCGCCATGGTGCCCAACGAAGGCGCCAGCCAGATAGCCGGCGTGCTGAACGCCCAGCGCGGCCCCGAGGGCTTCTTCACCGAAGCGCACCCGAAGCTGCGCCCGGTGGAAACCAACACCGCCGGCGTGTACCTGGCCGGCGTGGCGCAGGGCCCGAAGGACATCCCCGACACCGTTGCCCAGGCGGGCGCCGCCGCATCCAAGGTGATAGGCCTGCTTGCCCGAGGGCAGATTGAATCGAACCCGATGATCGTGCACGTGGACAACGCCAAATGCTCCGGCTGCGGCGCCTGCACCGACATCTGCCCCTACGGCGCCATCGAGCTTACCGAGGTAACCCTGCGCGAGAACTCGCAGAAGGTTACCCGCACCGTGGCGAAGCCCAACCCCGGCCTGTGCCAGGGCTGCGGCGCCTGCACCGTTGCCTGCCGCGCCGGCGCCGCCGACCTTCTGGGCTTCACCAACGAGGGAATCATGCGCGAAATGGAGGCGTTGCTCCGATGAACCAGAACATTGAAACGACCGCTCAGGCTGCCGCTCCTGGCGCCTCTCCCGCTGCCGCACCGGCAAGCGGGGCCGCCACGCAGGAATGGCAGCCGAAGATACTGGCGTTCTGCTGCAACTGGTGCACCTACGCCGGCGCCGACCTGGCGGGCCTGAACCGCATGGAGTACCCCGCCGACATCCGCCTGCTGCGCGTGCCCTGCTCGGGACGCGTGAACCCCCAGTACGTGCTGAAGGCCTACCAAAACGGCGTGGACGGCGTGCTGGTGTGCGGCTGCCACCCCGGCGACTGCCACTACGCAACCGGCAACTACTACGCCAAGCGCCGCATGCTGGTGTACAAGCGCCTGCTGGAGTACCTGGGCCTTGAGCCCGACCGCTTCATCGTGCGCTGGATATCGGGCTCCGAGGCCGGCAAGTTCCGCGACACCGTGATAGAGGCAACCGAGCGCATCCGCGAGCTGGGCCCGCTTTCCAACGACCTTCCCCATCTGGCGCCCGAGGACATCCCGCGCCCCATCGCCGCGAAGTTCGAATGGCTGGCCACGCCGAAGAACGCAAGGGAGGGATTGTGATGGACTTCACCGAACAAGTGCGCACGCGCGCATCCCAGCTTATCCAGGATGGCACGGTGGCTTGCGTTATCGGTTGGAGCGCAGGGCGCCTGGAATACCAGCGCACGCCCTACTGCGCCGACACGCCTGAACAGGCGGCGCAGCTGGTGTGCGACCAGCATTGCGAGCACGCCCTGGGCAAGTACGTGCTGGAGCAGAAGGACAAGGGGCGCGTTGGCCTTGTTGCCCGCGGCTGCGAGTCGCGCGCGATCAACCGCCTTATCGCCGACAGGCAGATACGCCGCGAGGACGTGTACCTTATCGGCATCCCCTGCACCGGCTGCACCACGCGCGAAGGGGTGGAGCTGAAGCGCTGCCGCGAATGCCAGTTCCACAACCCGGTTATCTACGACGAGCTTCTGGGAGAACCGGCACCCGAGCCCAAGAACGACCGCTTCGCCGATGTGCGCAACCTCGAGGCCATGAGCCGCGAGGAGCGTCGCGCGTTCTTCGATTTGATGTACGAAACCTGCATCCGCTGCCATGCCTGCAGGCAGGCCTGCCCGTGCTGCACCTGCAAGGTGTGCTTCGCCGAGCAGGAACGCGAAGGATGGCAGGGCAAGCAGTTCGACATCGAGCAGGCGCGCTACTACGGCGTAACCCGTTCCTTCCACGTGGCCGACCGCTGCATCGAGTGCGGCGAGTGCGAGCGCGTATGCCCCATGGGCCTGCCGCTGATGACGCTGATGCACAAGCAGATCAAGGACATCGACGAGCTGTTCGGGCCCTACGAGGGCGGCGGGCTTACCGCCGAAGGTCCCGATGCCCTGCGCACCTTCAAGACCGACGACATCGAAGAGTTCATGTAGGGAGGCCCGGAATGCTGTTCAAGAAAAGCCATTTGGCCGAAGTGCTCGGCGCTACCGCCCAGGCCATGGACGTGTACCTGCCAACCATAGTGGACGGAACCTCCTGCTTTGCGCAGTACAGCGAAGAGCGCGGCATCACCCAGCCCAACTTCGAGCTGCAGAACACGAAGATCCCGCCGAAGGGGCTGCTATTCCCCTCCACCGAGAAGCTGTATACCTGGGGCAAAGGTCCGGAGGGCACCTTCATAGAAAGCGCACTGCAACAACCGGCGCCGTTCGTTGCGTTCGGCGTGCGCCCCTGCGACGTTGCCGCCATCGAACGCATGGACCAGGTGTTCCTTACCAAGGGCTACGTAGACGAGTTCTACCAGGCGAAGCGCGAAGCCCTTACCCTGGTGGCGCTTGCCTGCAACCGCACAAGCGATGCCTGCTTCTGCGATTCCATGGGTCAAAGCCCCAACGAGGCGCCGGGCGCAGACGTGCTGCTGGTGGAAGGCGAAGATGCCTTCGAGGTTCGCGCCCAAACAGAAAAAGGCCAGGCATTGCTGGACATCTGGGAGCCATACTTTGAAGAAGGCAGCGTTGCCCACGAATCGGTAGCCTGCTCTACCCAAGTGAACATGGAAGGCGTTGCCAAGAAGCTGCACAACTTGTTCGACAGCCCGCTGTGGGACGAGGTTTCCACTGCCTGCCTTACCTGCGGCAGCTGCACCTTCATCTGCCCCACGTGCCACTGCTTCGACTTGAGCCAAGCGCGCAAGAAGGAAGAGAACGCACGTTTCCGCTGCTGGGACAGCTGCATGTTCAAGGATTACACGCTTATGGCGGGCAACCACAACCCGCGCGAGCAGAAGCGCAACCGCGTACGCCAGCGCTTCATGCACAAGCTCTGCTTCTTCGAGGAGCGCTACGGCGAGCCGTTGTGCGTGGGATGCGGGCGCTGCCTGGTGGACTGCCCGGCAACCATGGACATCACCGCCATCATCGACAAGGTGAACGCGTGGGAAGAGGAAGGGGCAAGCCATGCCTAACATCGTCGTTGAACATGGGTGTGCCGGCATCTGCGAGGGGTCGTCGCTTGTTCCCAAGGTAGTGGCCGTCACCGGCATCAAAGAGCTCACGCACGACGTGAAGCTGTTCACCTTCAAAACGCCCGAAGGCAACGCCCCCTTCGAAAGCAAGCCGGGGCAGTTGGGTATGTTCTCGGTCCCGCCGTTCGGCGAGTGCATGTTCTGCATCACCTCGCGCGGCGAAGACTACGTGGAAATGGCCGTGAAGCAGGTTGGCCTGGTAACCGAGCAGATGCACAAGCTGCGCGTGGGCGATTCCGTTGGCCTGCGCGGGCCGTACGGCAACAGCTTCCCCTACGAAAGCTGCAAGGGGCGCAACATGCTGTTCATCGCCGGCGGCATCGGCATGGCCCCGGTGCGCGCCTTCCTGGAATACTGCCTAACGCACCGGGAAGACTACGGCCGCATCGACCTGGTATACAGCGCTTCCACCTACGATGACCTGGTGTTCAAGGAAGAGCTGTTCGAGAAATGGCCCAGCTACCCCGACACGCACGTGCACGTAAGCCTGTACCACGGCAACGAGAGCTGGACCGGGCCCGTTTCCTACACCGCGCCCTACTTGGAGCAGGTGGTTGCCGAAGAGGGGCTTTCCACCGAAAACGCGGCCGTCACGCTGTGCGGCGGCCCCAGCCTGTTCCGCACCTGCCGCGAGTCGCTGGTGAAATTAGGCTACAACCCCGAGAACATCATCACTACGCTGGAAGCGCGCATGAAGTGCGGCGTGGGCAAATGCGGCCGCTGCAACATCGGCGGCAAGTACATCTGCCTGGACGGCCCGGTGTTCACCGAAGCCGAGCTGGCCGACATCCCCCGCGACCTGTA